>JBFMBU010000081.1:0-20103 GCA_040755035.1 Thermodesulfobacteriota bacterium | reverse complement strand
AAAGAAGATCAACGCCTCGATCAACTCTTTTTGTTCGAGGAGGAACCACCCTCTGGTGGTCAATAAATAATCCGCTTTGAGCGGTTCACATTTTCAAGCCTCCGGCTTTGCCGGAGGTCCGGTGACTCTCCCGAACGTCTCGTAGATTGGAATAAAACATGAAACAGGAAAAAATCTTAGTCTCCGATTTTGACGGGACCATGACCGAGCGGGATTTTTATCAGGTAGCCCTGGATATCCTTCCCGCTGAAAACCGGATTATTTGGGAGGAATATAAAAGGGGGAAGAGGGACCTTTTTCCCGCCCTGGCCGCCATTTTTTCTAAATTACGCGGCTACTCCTCTTCCATGGAGTCGTTGTTGCACAGGGTGGGTCTGGACAAGGATATAGTCGATTCCTGCCGGCGTTTGCAGCTCGAGGGCTGGAAACTGGTCATCGCCTCGGCCGGATGTGCCTGGTATATTGAAAAGCTGCTTTTCCCCATAGGTATCAAAGCTGAGATCCAGGCCAATCCCGGATATTTCAGCGAAACCGGGGGCCTGACCATGGAATATCCCTTCGATTCGCCCTACTATTCCCCGACCACCGGAATCAACAAAGCCCTGGTGGTCAAAGACGCCCTGGAAAAAGGTCTGGTGGCCTTTGCCGGTGACGGGGGTCCGGATGTGGAAGCGGCCCTGTTGGTACACCCCTCCCGGCGTTTTGCCAAGAGAAGGCTGGCCGAAGTCCTGGCTGAAAAGGGCGAAGGATTCCATCCTTTTTCCCGTTGGAGCGCTATGGTCGAGGATCTCTTAACCCTGAGGCAGGAATAGGCGATTGAATCCGCCAAACGAGAAATATGGCCAACCCCACTGATCCGGCAAAGGTCAGCCAGATGTACTGGTAACTCTTATACGTATCGAATACCCATCCGGCCAGAGGAGGGCCGATAATCCCGCCCAAGGAAGCCGCCCCCATAATGATCCCCAGCAGTTTGCCAAAGGAGTCCCTTCCGAAATATTCACGGAGCATGGAGACCCTTAGGACCATGGTCCCCCCGAAACTGGGAGGAAATAAAAGGAGGAAAAGGATCAAAACCCAGAAAATCTGGACATAACAAAAGGCCACCATGCCCGTTCCCAGGAGGAAAAAGGTCAGGATCATGATATATTTTTTATTATAGACATCACCCAGCCAGCCGAAACCGACTCGACCGATGATACTGAAGAGAGGGATCCCGGCCGCCACCAGACCGGCTGTTTTCCGGGATAGGCCGATACTGCCCAAATAGGGCATAACGTGAGTGACAACGGCAGTGACAATCATAAATCGGAGAAATTCGGCCAGAGTCAAATAAAGAAAAGACCTTTCCCGTAAGGCCTCTTTCAGGGTTAAATTGATTTCCGGGGATTGAAGGGCCGATTCTCCTTCAGGGGAAGGGGGAAGGCCGTCCGGAAGATAGCCGTAGGGTTCCGGTTTGTTGCGAATGATGCAGGTCAGAGGGAGCCCAATGGCCCACATACCCAACCCTAAAAGGACCAGGGCCGTGCGCCACTGATAGCCCTCGATCAACCAGACGATAATCGGAATTACCAGACCGCTGGCACCGAATCCGGAAGCCATAAAACCAAAGGCCTTCCCGGCTTTCTTATTGAACCAGTTGGCGATAACCGCCATGGTGACAATAGAGGTGCAGCCACCGGCCCCGAAGGATAAAAAGAGGAAAGCCAGGTAGAACATGAACAGGGATTGGGTGAAACTGAGCAGGATAAGCCCCAAACCTACGGTTATGACCCCCAAAAACATCAACAGCCGCGATCCCCAGCGATCAACCAGAAAACCCAAAAAAGGGGCGAAGATACCCATCTCCAATCCGCGAAGGCTGGAGGCTAAGGAAACCTGGGTGTAGGTCCAGCCGAACTCTTTAATGATCGGTTCAATAAAAGCGGTGAACCCGAAAAAAATGATACTGCTCACGTAAAGGCCGATGATGAAACAGGCCAAAACGATCCACCAACCATAAAAAATCGGCATTTGGGGTACAATCCTTATGGGGCGTTACAACCTGGACAGCCCGGGCTACCTTGGCCTTTCCAGGGTAATGACGGGCAAAAAGCCTTGACGCAAATCTCAGGCGGAAAGGGTGAAAGGTAGAAGGGCATACCTTTCACCCTTTTTCAGCGCAGGTTGATTCCTTCTTAAAAAACGTTTTTTATGTAGAGGGAAAATCCCCTATTTTTTCTGAACGAATTTCTGGGCCTCGGCGCTGAAGGATTGCCCGCTTCCGGCTCCCAGACAGATATCGGTTTCCAGCCGCAAACCCCAATCCAGGGGAGTGGACAGGGACATGTTCACCGCTCGTTTGGCCCCGGCCACATGGCGGGGATTGAGTTTGGCCATTTCTTCAGCCAGTTTCCGGGCTTCGGGCAACAGTTGGTCTTTGGGATAGACATGATTGACCAGGGTGAGACGCAGGGCCTCCTGGGCGTTAATGCGGCGTCCGGTGATAAGCAGTTCCTTGGCGTAAGCCGGGCCGATGATCCTGGGCAGCCTTTGGGTGGAACCCAGGTCAGGGATGACCCCTAAGGGCATCTCCGGCAGGGCGAACTGGGCGTGTTCGGCACAGATTCGAATGTCACAGCAGAGGCTCAATTCAAAAGCCGCTCCGAGGCAATAACCATTGATGGCAGCGATCACCGGCACAGCCAGTTCTTCATACGAGGTAAAAATGGATTTTAACCCATATAAACGGTCAAACCCGTCCCGATATCCGCCGAATAACAGACTCGATCCGGAACCGCCGCCGGCGATCATTTTCAGGTCCATCCCGGCGCTGAAGGCTTTTTCACCGGCTCCGGTCATTATCACCGCTCGAACCTCCGGGGTTTCCTTTATGGTTGTCGAGGCCGCCAGCAGCCCCCGGTAAGAGTCCTGATTGAAGGCATTCATGGCCTCGGGACGGTTGAGGGTGACGGTGGCAATGGCCCCGTCGATGGTCAATAAAACCGCTTGATTCTCCGTCATCGTATTTATCCTTTCTTTATAATATTATTGATTTAGAACTTTTTTATGCTTTCGAAATAAATAAAAATAAGGTGCCCGGTTGCCGATTCCCGGTTTTTTCTTGACTCTTTTTTCTTTCCCATCTTATACTCCCCAGCATATTAAAGCAAGACTTGATCTGTAAAATATATTCGGATCGAGGTTAAAAATTCCAAACGAAACAGTCAGGAGAAGAAATTGAAAATCGTTGTTTTAATCAAACAGGTCCCGGCTACGGATAAAGTTAAAATGGACGAAGAAAGCGGGACCATGATCCGGGATGGGGTGGAATCGGAAGTCAACCCCCTGGACTTGTATGCCGTTGAAGAAGCCGTTCGAATCAAGGAAAGGATCGGCAATGGAGTGGAGATCCACGTTATCTCCATGGGCCCCAAAAAGGCGGAAGAGGCTTTAAGAAGCGCTATCGCCCTGGGTTGTGACCGGGCCTATCTTTTATCCGACCGTAAATTCGCCGGTTCGGATACCTGGGTTACGGCCTATACCTTATCTGCGGCGATTCGAAAGATCGTCGGGGACTTTGATCTTATCCTTTGCGGCGAACGGGCCACCGACGGAGAAACCGGCCAGGTCGGCCCGGAAGTGGGGGCCTATCTGGACCTTCCGATTCTGACCTATGTCAGTAAAATAGAGACCCTTCAGGACCGGAAAATCATCGCTCAGCGGGCCGTAGAGGGGGGCCACGAGGTGGTCGAGTCGCCCCTGCCGGTGCTGATCAGCGTGGTCAAGGAAATCAACACCCCGCGCATGCCCAATTTCAGCGGAAAGATGAAAGCCAAGAAGGCCGAAATCCCGGTCTTGACCGCCGAAGATATCGGAGCTGATGAGGCGCGGTTGGGTTTAAAGGGATCTCCTACCCGGGTGGTAAAAATCTTCCGGCCCCAAGTGGCCAGGAAGGGGACCGTGGTCTCCTGTGTCGGGAATTTGCAAGGGGCGGTTGACGGGCTGGTGGATTTTTTAGAGGAGAAAGCGATGATCTAGTTTGTCTGGTTTATCTGGTCATTTGGTCTGTTTAGTCGTAACAGTGACAAAACAGGCCAAAAAGACCAAATAGACTAAAAAGACTGAACAGACCAAAGAAACTGAAAGGTTTTATTTATGAAAGAAAGAGATTACAGCCAATATAAAGGGGTGTGGGTTATCGGCGAGGTGCGGGAAGGCCAGATCCACGCCGTCTCCTATGAACTTCTGGCCTGGGGTCGGGGATTGGCCGATGCCTTGGCCGTGGATCTGGCCATCGTGGTCCTCGGGAAAGATATCAAAGATAAAGTTGACGAGCTTATTTCCAGGGGGGCGGATAAGGTGTATGTCATCGATCATCCCGAACTGGAGCATTTCCGGGTTGATCCTTATAGCAACATCCTTACTGCCTTGATTGAAGAATATAAACCGGAGGTCCTGATCGCTTCAGCCACGACCATGGGACGGACCCTGATGCCGGTTCTGGCCGTAAAACTGGATGCCGGCCTCACGGCCGATTGCACCGGCCTGGAGATTGACCCGGAGGAAAGGCTGCTGATTCAGACCCGTCCGGCCGTGGGCGGCAATATCATGGCTACCATCAAAACCCCGGTGTTAAGACCGCAAATGGCCACGGTCAGGCCTAAATCCAAAAGGCCCTTGCCGCCGGATCCTGGACGCAAGGGAGAGATTATTCTTAAGGAGTTCGGCCCGGAATGGTTGACCTCCCGGGTCAGGCGTCTGGACTTCATCAAAGAAGAGAGCGAAGGCGCCCCTATCCAGGATGCCGAGTGCATTGTCGCTTTTGGCAAGGGTTTGAAGGACGGCCGTCATGTGCAATTGATGCAGGACCTGGCCCGGATTTTTGAGGGGTCGTTGGGAGCTTCCCGAAACGCCACCGATCTGGGCTGGATCCCATACTCCCACCAGGTGGGTTTGAGCGGCAAGACGGTCAGTCCCCGCCTTTATTTCGCTTTTGGGATTTCCGGTGCGGTTCAGCATCTGGCCGGCATGTCTTCGGCGGAGACGATTATCGCCGTCAACTCCGATCCGGAGGCCAATATCTTCAATGTGGCCGATTATGGTCTGGTGGGTGACCTTTTTGAAGTGGTTCCCCTGTTGATCAGCAGATTAAAAGAAAAGGGCAAGGAGGCCTAAACCTATGGAGCAGATATACGGAAAAGTGACCCCGGAGATTGTCGACGAACTGAAAAAAATTGTCGGTGAGAAAAACACCATCATCGACGATAAAACCAAGCTGAAAGAATACGGCATGGACACCCTGTCCCTGATTACCGGGGTCGTGGCCGATCCGGAGGTGGCCGTGCGGCCGGAGTCCACGGACCAAGTCTCGGCGATTATGAGGCTGGCCACAAAATACACTATTCCGGTCACGGCCAGGGGGGCCGGGACCGGTTTGGCCGGGTCGGCTATCCCCACTTCCCGGGGCATCGTCCTTTCCCTGGAAAAGATGAACCGGATTCTGGAAATCGACGCAGTGGACCGGGTGGCGGTGGTCGAAGCCGGGGTGATCACCAAGGACCTCTGCCGTAAAGTGGAGGAGTACGGGCTGATGTATGCCGGATATCCCATGAGCACGGAGAGCAGCTTCATCGGCGGCAACGTGGCCACCAACGCCGGGGGGGCCAAGGTCATCAAATACGGAAACACCCGCAAGCATATCCTTGGACTGGAGGTAGTGCTGGCCAACGGAGAAATCCTGCAGCTCGGGGGGCGTTTTCGCAAGAGCACCTGGGGCTACGACCTGATGGAAACCATCATCGGTTCGGAAGGGACCCTGGCCATCGTCACCAAGGTCATCGTCAACCTGATCCCCGGCGGGGGAAAGACCCTGGACCTCATCGTCCCTTTTCCGGACACGGAAACCGCTGTCCAGGCCGTGGCCAAGCTGATCGTCGAAGGCAACATTTTTCCGGTAGCGGTTGAATTTATGGATCGAATGTCCCTGACTTTTTCAGCCAAGCATCATGAGATTTCCCTTCCCTTTACCGAGCGGGACGATGTGGGGGCCTTTCTTATTATCCAGCTTCACGGAAAAAATCAGGAAGAGCTCGATGAGACTTATGAAAAAGCCGGTGAATTGTGTCTGGGAAATGGGGCCTTGGACGTCTTTGCCGCCGAAAGTCGTCAGGATTCGGAGAAGATCTGGAAGGTCCGGGAAGAATATAGCCCCGGGTTTAGATTCCTGGGGAAAATGGTATATGCCAATCCGGGTGATCTTATCGTCCCCTTTTCCAAAGTTCCGGAAATGATGAATGAACTGAAGCGGGTGGAGAAAAAATATAACACCACGATTGCCGCCGTGGGCCACATTGCCGATGGAAATCTTCACACCCATTTTTTTAAACCCGATGAAGTTCCTCCCGAAAATTGGACCGAATACGCCAAAAAAATCTACGATGATCTGACGGATTGCGCTTTGAAATTGGGCGGGGTGGGAAGCGGCGAGCACGGTATCGGGCTGCTTAAAAAAGAGATTTTTCTCAAGATAAAGTCGCCGGCGGAAATCGAGGTTATGCGGGGAATCAAGAAGGCTTTTGATCCGCAGGGTATATTGAATCCGGGAAAGATTATTTGATTTCAATCCGGAAACGAACCTGTTCCGTATGGAGCGATTAGAGATTAGCGATCAGCTTTTTGTCTTTTGTTGCCGGTTAGCGGTTGCTCGTCTGAGCAAGAAACCAGTATTGAGTAACAGGTAACAAAGAAAGGATTAGCCTTTGAAAGCATCCATAAGAACCGAGGAACCCGTCAATCTCGATCTTCTTTTCAAACCCCGTTCCCTGGCGGTGATCGGCATTTCCAAAGACCCCGGCCGGGGTGGGGGATTTATTTGGTTTAAGATTCAGTCCCAGGGTTATCCCGGAAAGAAATTTCCCATCAGCCGTAGTTGCACGGAACTGGACGGAATCGCCTGTTATCCCTCTTTGAGCGAAATCGAGGAACCGATAGATCTGGCCGTCGCCGCCATTCCGGCTGCCGGGGTGGAGAAGATGCTGATTGAATGCGCCCAAAAGGGAATCAAATTTGTGGTAATCCATGCCGCCGGTTTCGCCGAATTGGGGGAAGAGGGCAGGGGGCTTCAGAAAAGGGTCCTGGCCATCGCCCGGGAAAATACTATGCGCCTGGTAGGACCGAATTGCATGGGCATCTTTTGTCCGGAATCCCGATTGAATACTATTGTTGAGCTGGAGCCTTCGGAGGCAGTGCCGGGTGGAGTGGCCTTTTCCGGACAAAGCGGATGGGCCACGGAGCATTTTGTGATCGGCGGGGCGGCCCGGGGACTTCGCTTCAGCAAGGTCATCAGCAGTGGCAACCAGGCCGATCTGGGGTTTTTCGATTTCCTTTCCTATTTCGGTCAGGATGCTTCCACCCGAGTTGTTTGCTCCTACCTGGAAGGTCTGGGCGGCCGCGGGCGGGAGCTCCTCAGACTGGCCGGGGAAATCGGGCGGAGCAAGCCGGTGATCATCTGGAAATCGGGATTCAGCCAGGCCGGGACACGGGCGGCCCTCTCCCATTCCGGCTCCGTTACCGGAAAGCGGGAGATCTGGCTGGGTGCGGCCCGCAGTGCGGGGATTGTTACCGCCGAGGGTTTTGAAGACCTGATGGACCTGGCTGTGGCCTTTTCCTGCCCTCCTTATCCCAAAGGGAAAAGGGTGGGGATCATGGCTGAGGCCGGCGGAGGGGGTATTTCCACCGCCGACGCCTGTGAAAGGCTGGGACTGGAAGTGAATACTTTCAGCCCCGGCTTAAGAGAGCGCCTTACCGCCTTTTTGAAGGATTATTTGCCCCCCTTTTCCGGTACCAGCAATCCCCTGGATCTGGTCTGGCTGCCAAGAGAAACGGCTTTGACCATCTGCAGCAGAAGTATTGAATTGATGGCCGAGGAGGTGGATGCGGTCATCACCATGTCGTACATGCCCTTTGTCGTACCGGAGATGCTCCCGCCTTTTATGGAAAAGATAAAGGAATTGCGAGACCGGCTTCAGCTCCCCATTTATCTGGTCCCACCCTATGCGGCCAAAGCAATAGAAGCGGTAAAAACTCTGACCCTGGCCGGTCTGCCGGCCCTTCCCTCCTTTGAACGGGCGGCCCGGGCGATGGCGGCTACCCGGGAGTGGAGGGCATGGAGGGACAGGGGTCAAGAGTAAAAAAGGGTCTCGGGACTCGTATCTCGTAACTCGAAAAAGAGAAGAAAGGGTTCAAGGATTCAAGTGAGTGTTTGAGAAATAGTATCAATTAAAATCACTTCCCCTTGACCCCTTGAACCCTTTGATCCTTGCCTGTTTTTTCGAAGATACTCCTGGCTTTTTACCCTTCATATTCTTCCTCTTTCAAGAGGCCATCCATCATCTCCAGATATTGGGTTTTGGTCAGCGGAGGCTTGCTTGTGGCCAGGACCTCCCTGGCCTTAACCGCCCCCTCCGCCAAAAGATCGATAACCGTCATACCCATGGCCTTGGCCGGATTAATGACCGCCTGCTCATAGTCCTGGATAAGAAAATCGTTACCATGGCTGATCCCTGAAGCACCGCCGGCATAGGGGTGAATGGCCGGAATGATCTGACTCACATCCCCCATATCCGTTGAACCGGCCATATGGGCATCGGTTTCCCCCGTGTCCTCTTCTCCCAGTAAAGATACGGCGTTGGCCAGGAAAACCTTCTGCAACCCGGGATCGTTTCGCATGGGTGAATAACCGGGCAGGGTGGTGATACGGACTTTTCCTCCCACAGCCAGGGCCCCGGCCCGGAGACAGCGGTCCACCTGGGCATCGGCGTTGCTGATGGCTTCCATGGTTTTCCCGCGGACAAAGGTTTCCATGCGCACATCCGAGGGCACGATATTGACCGCTTCCCCTCCTTTGGTGATGATGGGATGGACCCGGATGGTATCCCTTTCCCGAAAGGTTTCCCGCTGGGCATGAATGGCAGAGAGGGCGATCATTGCCGCATTTAAAGCATTTATCCCCTTGTAGGGTGCGGCCCCGGCATGAGCTCCGCGTCCGAGAAATTGGATCTTTTTGGCCAGCATCCCGTTACTGGTGCCGCCTACTCCCAATTTTTTCCCTTGGGGATTGACATGGGTATGGGTCATCATGGCCAAATCCACATCATCAAAAGCCCCCATCCGGATCCATTCCTGCTTGCCGGCCAGGAAACGGATTTTTCCCTCCTGACGAAGCTGGTTGCGGAACTCGATCTCGATATATTCCTCGGCCGGCACGGCCATAAAGATTATCCGGCCCGAAAGAGCATTCAGGATCTTGGATGCACTGAACCCGATGGCGGCGCCGATGAGCATGCCGATCTGGGCATTATGGCCGCAGGCATGGGCGGCCCCGGTCCGGGGATCGGCTTGGGGATGATCCGGGACCAGCAGGGAATCCAGTTCTCCCAGGATGGCCACCCCCGATCCCGGCTCTCGCCCGGATAGGACCCCTTTGACTCCGGTCAGGGCCAGCCCGCTTTCATGGGGAATGCCCAAAGTGGAAAATATTTCGGAAACGGTGCGCGAGGTTTTAACTTCCCTAAATCCACTCTCCGGGTTTTCCAGTACCTTTATGGCGGTTCCAATAATTTCATCCTTGCGCCGGTCGATTTCCTGACAAAATATTTTTTTCAATTCTTCCCTGTTCGGCATGGTATCTCCTTTTTTTTTTCTAACGTAAACCACATTGGTTTTTTGGCGTAAGGATGTCCGCTGTAATTACCGGAGCACGCTCCAATAAAAAATCACGAGGAAGACAAGTCGTCGTCCTCCTGTCCCGTCTTTGTCGGTGGCAAGAAATGGGCTTTTCCGTTTTAATAAAACTAAACTGATACCGATCTTTTTTATGGGGAAAACCTGTTTGATCTTGTCATTCGAGAGCCTACCACATTTTTTTCTGACGGTCTCGAAAAATGTGAGGATCGATCCGGTGGGGTATCCTTTTGAATCGGGGGATTTATTAATACAGACGAAATATTTAAGTTGCCCCTCACCCCACCCTCCCCCTCGAGGGGGGAGGGCTAGGGAGGGGGTGATGTCAATTTAATTATGATGCTTGTATTAGTATTTGCTGATTGCTATGTTGCCGGAAAAAAACGTTTTAAACTTCCAAATATTTGGCCCGTGCATCGGGATTGGCTTTCAGTTCATCCACCGTTCCGGTGAAACCGACATGGGCTTTACCCATCAGATAGAGACGGTGGGCCAAGGACATGGCGACTTTAAGGTTGTGTTCAACTAAGAGGATAGAAACGCCGGCCTTGTTAATCTCATAAAGGACATCTCGCACTTCTTTGACCATAAGCGGGGCCAAACCTTCGGTAGGTTCGTCCACTAAGAGAAGGTCCGGGTTACCCATCAGCGAGCGGCCGATGGTCAGCATCTGCTGCTCCCCGCCGGAAAGGGTCGCCCCTTTCTGGGTGGCCCTTTTTTCCAGCATGGGGAAATGTTGAAAAATTCTTTCCAGGGTCCAGGTATTCGGATCATTAGGGGATTTAATTTTCCCCCCCTTGACGCCCAACATCAAATTGTCCACAACAGAAAGAGTCGGGAAGATACGCCTGTCTTCAGGGACATAACCAATACCGGCCTTGGCTGTCTTGTAGGAGGGATAACCGGTCACATCCTTTCCCTTAAAAATCACCGATCCCGATTTCAGTTTAACCACTCCCATGATACTTTTTAAGGTGGTGCTTTTCCCCATGCCATTGCGTCCCAGGAGGGCTACCAATTCCCCTTTTTCGACGGTCAAAGAGATTCCCTGCAAAACATGGCTGGTACCATAAAAGGTATTTAAATCTTTGACTTCAAGCAGCATCTTCGATTACCTCGTATTTGAGATCAAAAATTGGACTCAAAGATTATTTTTTGTTGCTTGTTACTCGTTACTCGTTTCTCGTTCTGAACCAGTAACCAGTAACCAGCAACCAGTAACATGTTTAAGACCCCTTGACTCCTTGACCCCTGCTGTCTTAATATTCCAATTCTCCCAGATAAGCATCCTTGACGGCCTGGTTTTCACGGATCTCTGCCGGCGGTCCCGAGGCCAGAATCTGTCCGTAATGGAGGACCGTGATGCGGTCGGCCAGCGAAAAGACCACATCCATATCGTGCTCGATGATGACCACGGTTTTCCCTTCAGTCAACTTTCGGATCAACTCCACAGCCGTATGCGTTTCGTCCCGGGACATGCCGGCTGTGGGTTCGTCCAACATAATCAAATCCGGGTTAGTAGCCAGGGCCATACTGATTTCCAGAGCGCGGTGTTTCCCATAGGATAACATTCCGGCCGGTATATTACGTTGTTCGTCCAGATTGATCCGCTTCAGGATTTCGTCTGTCTCTTTGGTTATTTTCTGCATCTTGTCCAGTTTTTTCAACATCTGAAACCGGATTTTGTTTTTGGAAAGAACGGCTTGTCGAATATTCTGAAAGGCCGTCAAACGGGCAAAGGTGCTTGTGATTTGAAACGATCTCCCCATTCCAATACGAGTCAGTTGGTGCGGAGTTAACTTGGTGACCTCTTTCCCTTTAAAAAAAACCTGACCGTGGCTGGCGTGATAATTGCCGGTGATGACATTAAAGAGGGTGGTTTTGCCGGCGCCGTTGGGTCCGATCAGAGCCAGACGTTCTCCTTCCCTGACCTGGAGGTTGACATCAAAGAGGACTTCCAACCCTTTGAAATTGTGATACAGACCTTTGGTCTCGAGGATATTCATGAAACCTTCTCCTTTGGAAACCATTTTGCTTTTAAGGTATTGAAAAGACCTATCAGTCCTTGCGGTGCAAAAAGAACCACCAGGACAAATATGGCCCCATTTACCAAACCGATTCGATCGGTAAATTTGATAACTGTGTCTTCCAACAGGTGAAGGATTCCCGAGCCGAGAATTGGCCCAAAGAAGCTCCCTACTCCCCCTATATAAGCCATCATCAAGGGCTTAAAACAGGTGCCGATATCCAATACCCCGACAGTGGAAACCAGTTTCATGAGCAAAGCATGAACTGCACCAGCGAGACCGGCAAAGGTGCCGCTGACAATTAAATTAATCGCTCGGGTATGGGACAAATTAAAACCCAGATAGTCCATTCGCAGGGCATTGTCCCGGATGCCCACGATGAGACTGCCAAAAGGGGTTTTGGTATAATACCATAATAATAAAAGGCAGAGAGCAACAAAAATGACGGCAAAATAGTAAAAATTGATCTTATCCGTCATATCTACGGAGACTATCCCAAAAAACTTAAGGGGGGGGATATTGGTTATCCCGATACCATCTTCTCCGCCGGTTACTTCCCGGTATTTCAAGGCGGCCACAAAGATAAGTTGGCTGAAAGCCAGGGTCAACATGGCAAAGGCGGTTCCGCTGACCCTGACCAGCAAGGGGCTTAAAATCACAGCCAGGAGACCTGCGGCTAACCCGCCGGCAAGAATGGTCGGCAGCAAAGGGATAGCTTCGATATGCTTTAAGACCAGTGCTACCGTATAGGCCCCGGTGCCGAAAAACATGGCGTGGCCAAAGCTGAGGACTCCCATATAACCCAACAGGAGATTGAGCGTAACGGCGTAAAGGGAATATATGACAAAGGCTAAGAAGAGGTTGAGATAATAATAGTTGGTCAGCTTCGGTAATATGGCCAGAAGGATGATGACCAGACCCCAGAGAATCCAATTAAACAGCTTTGTCCTCATTCTCTTTCTCCAAATAGACCCATAGGTTTAAAGGCCAGGACCAGGGCCATAAAGGCAAACATCAGAACTGGTGCCAGCCGGGGAATAAACTGGATCCCGTAAGCATTCAACTCACCAAGAAATAAGGCGACAACAAAGGCACCTAATAGACTCCCGAATCCTCCTACCACCACCACTACAAAGGCATCCATGCCCAACTGATCGGCCATGCCTGGAAAAACGGTCAGGAGAGGTCCGGCCACTGCCCCAGCTACCCCGGCCAGCCAGATACCTATGCCGAAAACCAGCATAAAGACCAGGGGGGTGTTAATCCCCAGAGAGCTGACCATTTCCGCGTCGGAGACAGCCGCCTGAACGATCTTGCCCAGACGGGTTTTAAAGAGAATCAAAGCCATAAACCCTAAAACCACCACTGACAGCCCTATAATAAATACCCGATATACCGGGTAGGTCAACCCGGCGAACCTAATAAGGCCGTTTAGATTCTCAGGTATCTTGACGACCAAACTCTCTGTGCCCCAAAATAATTTGACGATTTCCAGTATGAGCGTCATGATGCCCACAGTTATCAGGAGTTCGGCCAGGTGGCCGTGTTTATGCACGGGCCTTAGGAGAAAACGCTCGGTCAAAACCCCGATAAACCCGGCAATCACCGGGGCAATCACCAATGCCGCCCAAAAGTTACCGGTCAGTTTCATGACCGAGAAACAAAAATAGGCGGCCAACATGGCAAATGAGGCATGGGCAATATTCAGAATCCCCATCATGCCGAAGATCAAGGTCAGGCCGGAAGCTATTAGAAAAAGCAGCATACCGTAGGCCAGGCCGTGAAGTGCTTGGGCAACATACAAGACGGTGGTCGGGCTCATGTTAAACCCTCCTGCTCATTGGAGTAATAATAGAGAAAGAAATCATGATTTATTGATTTAATAAAAGCTCACCTCCGAACAACAAGGGTGGTGAGCTTTTAAGAGGTTAATTTGATGTTCTATTTTTTCTTTGCCGGAGGGGCGACTGGTTTTGTAACCGCTTTTGCCGGTGCCGCCGGTTTAGGAACCGTTTTTACCCGACCGACTAGTCTGACATCGATGTTTGGTAAGCAGTCCTTGGCCGGTATCCAGATAGGTTCTCCGGGGGCAGCGTTTTTAGGCATATCCCAAATATTTGGGAATTCCAATTCGGCGATAGGACGGTCGGCGACCACTTGATGGTCATCAGGCCGCATATAATGGGTCCAGCCGAAGGCGTTAAAGGTGTCCCCTTCCCAAGCCTTGATGATATTCTGGGGATTGGTGCTCCCTGCCTTTTGCAGGACCTGGAAAAACCAGTAGTAGCCGGTTAAGTTTCTATACCAACTGCCACGAGGCCATTGGTAGAGCGGTGTATTATAGGGGGCTTTCCAGGTCTTCCAGAGGTTGGTCCACATATCCGCTAATTTTTTGGAATTAGGCAGTTTCCGGTTCAGTTCAAAATCGACACACAACACCAGGCCACGACCGGCCGGCCCGCCGACTACCTCCAGAGGACGAGAGTCATCCAGAAAGGGGCTGGCCATCGGAATAAAAAGATCAGGTTTTAAGGGACTTTTGATGCCGAGTTGCCTCGATTGCTTGATCAGATTTTCATTATCCGCACCCCAGGCCATGGTGACCACCACTTCGGCTCCGGAGGCCCTGACCTTTTCCAAATAAGGGGCGAAGTCCTTGGCAAATAGGGGAAAATATTCTTTTCCGACAATTTTTGCATTGGGTTTAACTTCTTTTATTGTTTTTTCGAAAATTTGGGTCGATTCATGTCCCCAGACATAGTCCTGGGCCAAAATATAGAACTTTGTTTCAGGACGGTTTTTATAAAAAACCCCCAGACTTTTAGCGCTGGTTGAAGAATTTCCGCAGGTTCGGAAATAATATTCATTAAAATCCGGAAGGAAATTCAATTCGTCGGAGTAAGCAGATAGATTCACGAAAATCGTTTTGTATTCCTTGGCCAGGTTCTGCCCCAATTTGGCTATATGGGTGCCGGCTACGCCCGAAAAGGCGACGATTTTGTCCTGTAGAATGGCCTTTTCCAGGGCGCGTTTGGCCGGGTCAGGGGCTGATTGGGTGTCGACCTTGATGATTTGTATCTTCTTCATCTTGCCGTCCACCTTGATTCCGCCCTGGGAATTGATATCCTGGGCGACAAAACCCAACAAGGCCCAATAGGCTTCACCAATATAGGCGTTTGGCCCGGTAAAGGAGTCCCAGATGGCAAACTTGATGGTGTCTCCAGAAGTGGGAAAAGTTTGATTGTTGGGGTCATACTTGGAAAGATCACCCTTGAGGGGTACAAAAGCTCCGGCCTGAGGCAGACCGAAGGCCAACAGGATAAAGGTAAAAAGAAATCCCCAAACCATCCATTTTCGCGCCCAGTTACTTGATGCCTTCATCTTCTCTCTCCTTTCTTTACAAACATACTTTGTAAAGTCAATAGGTTGTCTTTATACAGAAATACCTGAAACCCGTAGTTGATGACCACTATGCCTGGTCTATCAAAGGGTAATTTCCTTCTTAAAGCACAAAGAGAAAAACAGGGACCTTATCCTTTTTCCCGGGATAATTTATTTTTAAATTTAAATTTATTACTTGAGATAGATAGGGAATGAAAGAAGACAGGATTGCCTTTTGGCTTTCCGGAAAATAGCGTTTTAGTTTTTCCCGACATGAACCCTCTTTCAGGAGTTGAGGTTTCGGTTGACGGTTTACAGCACTATTTATGATACCAAAATTAGCAAAAAAAGAAGTATTTCTGGGAAGTATTTTTTTGATTTTGCATTTTTTTATCTTAGTCCAAGGGGAGCTGTCAAGGAAAAAAGTATGAGTATAATTTCACAATTATTATTGTTGCAGGAAATGTCTTTTCCCGCCGATCTCCGATGGAAAGGATTTGGAATATTCGAAAGAATTTTAGTAAAGTATTTTTTTGCTCAGGCTTTCTTAGTCGCCTTTCTGATCAAAGACTAAGTTCATGATACTCCGGGCAATACTTTGGGAATCGCTCTTGCTGCTGTTAAAAATGGCATGATAAAATCGAATATCGGCAACGGAGCTGCTGAGGAGGTTTTCGATAAAGCGTTCCCGAACATTTTGGTTGTCTTTGACCAGGTCCCGGGCTTCTTTTTCGGATATCCCCAACCGTTCCTGGATGGAACGGATACGAAAGGCCAAAGGGGCTTCAAGACGGAAATGAAAACAATGGGGCAGATGCTGAGTCAGGACCGCGCCCCCACGACCGATGATAATGGCATTGCCATCAAGAGCGATTCGGATGATATGTCGTGCCAGGATCTGGTAAGCATCCCCATGGGTGCGCATGCGGGGAAGAATAGTCAACAGGGCATCGAAAGCCTTGGAGGTGTCACCGAGATTGGTCAGAAAATGCTCGGAAAGCTGGGATTCCCGGCTTACTTTTTCGATGAGCGCTTTGTCAAAGATAGTCCAGGAATCACCGGTTTTCTTTTGTAATAGATCCTGCAGAATTTCCGATAAGGGGTACGCTTCAGCGCCAAATTCCCGGGAAATGGTTATGGTAGGCCTTGGCTCCTGGGGCGGCTGTTTTTTAATTTTTTCTTGGATGCTAATCCAGGTTGACAACCTACGGGCGATGTCGGGGATCAGTTGGTCCGTTAACATCTTCTCCCTTCCTTTCTGGAAAATAATTTCCGGTTAAAGGAATAAATCCGTGGGTAAATTATCTAAACGCTGAACAGGCCCGGAGATAAAACATACACACTTCGGGATTAATGATACTCCTAAAAAACAGGGAGATCAAGGATGGAAAATGGAAAATGGAAAATTGCTCCTTAGAAAAAGTTTTTTCCGGATGAGAACGGGATTATTTTTCCCCCTTTAAATAGCCCTGTCTCAAACTTTCAGGGAACCTTTCGATGGCATAGCGGAGCATGGTCCGGGGCATGATTCGATAATGTTTTTTCAGGAAGGATTCCTCGGTTTTTGGGTCTCTTTTACCGATTTCGCGGAGCATCCAGCCTACGGCCTTATGAATCAAATCCTCGGGATCCCGGAGAAGCAAACGGGCGATTTGCAGGGTTTCTGAATATTCCCCTTTCTTGATAAAATGAAAAGTGGCCATAATGGCGATTCGCCGGTCCCATAAAAGCTTCGAGGAGGCCAGGGTTCGAAGGATATCGCGGTTTCGGTTCCAAAGATGGGCACCGACGATAGGATCCGCCGACAGATCCACCAGGTCCCAATTATTGATATGGCGGGTATTTTTGAGGTAAAGGCGGTAAATTTTTTCCCGGATAAGGTCATCCCCCTTTTGATAGGCCCGGACCATAATGAGCAAGGCCAAAAGTCGTGCTTCGTGAAAGGATGAATGAAGCAGCTTTAAAAGCTCCGGAAAGGGGAGGGGACAATATTCTTTTGTCAGTTTTCGAATCATGGGGACTTGAATCCCTAAAAAAAGATCTCCCTCTCCGTATTGTCCGGCCCCGGTTTTAAAAAAACCTTGCAGTAGACGGGCCTTTGGGGCATCCCCGATTTTCTTAAGTCTTTCAGAGATTTCCTCTGCGGTTTTTTCTTTAATGCCGTCGGTTTCCTTTTTCATAGCAGATTAAAAGTCCTTTCCCCAGGGATATCGTCCCGAATGTTCTAAGGAAGTGTAGCACAATTTTTTCTATGAAACTTATCTTTTTACTTATGCCCTTGTTTTTGATATGGGTAGAGTAAGTAAGGTTACCTGTTATAAACCAAAATCTGAAGGAGGACGGTAATGGCCGAGGCAAAAAGGAAAATCCAAAATATCAGTGATATTGAAGGCATTGAGAAAACCCCAGTCAATGAACAAATCAAAGCCCGTAATACCTATGACCTGTTACGGAATGGGGCGGCCATCAACCCGGAGGCCACGGCCATTAGTTTTTTTCTTACCGGAGAGGATTATGCCAATCCCATAACCTATACTTACCGGGATTTTATTGCAAAAATCACCCAGTCCGCCAACCTCTTCCATGATCTGGGTATAGGACCGAAGGATGTCATTTCCTATCTCCTGCCCAATCTTCCCGAGACTCATTTTATACTCTGGGGCGGAGAAGCGGCCGGGATTGTCAATCCCATCAATTCTCTCCTGGCCCCGGCTACCATCCGGGATATCTGTTTGGCCGCCGGGACCAAGGTTCTGGTGGCTTTGGGGCAATTTCCGGGGGCCGACATCTGGGAAAAGGTTTCTCTGATTAAAAAAGAGATTCCCAGCCTCAAGGCCGTGGTCAAGGTCATGGGACCGGGAGATGAAAAGGAGGGGATCTACAGCTTTAATGAACTTCTTCCCCGCTACCAGGGGGAGCGGCTCGATTCGGGCCGCCAGATTAATCCCGATGATATCGCCTCCATGTATCACACCGGAGGAACTACCGGAACACCCAAGCTGGCTCCGCATACCCACTGGAATGAAACGGTCATGCCTTTGATGATGGGGCTGGGGGCTGAACTCTATGCCGGGGAGGTGACCCTTTGCGGACTTCCACTGTTTCATGTCAATGGGACCACCGTGACCGGCTCCTTCCCTTTTTCTATCGGGGCTCATGTGGTCCTGCTCTCAGCCCTGGGCTACCGGGACCAGACGGTAATGAAAAATTTTTACAAGATTGTAGAGCATTACCGGGCCGTGACTTTTTCCGCGGTTCCCACCATCCTTTCCGTTCTACTGGATATCCCCAAAGGGGATGCGGATATTTCTTCGCTGCGTTATCTGGTCTGTGGGGCCGCCCCCCTCTCGGTGGAGCTTTTCAAACGGTTCGAAGTCCACAGCGGGATGAAGATTATCGAGGGATACGGATTGACCGAAGGGACCTGCGCCTCCTGCATGAATCCTTTTCACGGGGAGCGGAAGATCGGTTCCATCGGCTTGAGGCTCCCTTATCAGGAGATGAAGGTTTTTATGGTCGATGAGGCGGGCAAGTATACAAGAGAGGCTGAGACCGATGAAATCGGAGAGGTCTGCATAAAAGGGCCGAACGTGTTCAGGGGATATCTGGATGAAGCCCACAATAAAAAAATCTGGCCCCTTCCGGACTGGTTTAATACCGGAGATTTGGGACGGCAGGACGCGGACGGATACTTCTGGCTCACCGGACGCAGAAAGGAACTCATCATCCGCGGCGGACACAATATCGATCCGGCTATGATCGAAGAACCGCTCTATCGGCTCCCGGATGTGAAAGTAGCGGCGGCCGTGGGCAGCCCCGATCCCCATGCCGGTGAAATTCCCGTGGCCTATGTGGAGCTGAAACAGGAGGCAAAAATCACGGAGGCCGAGATCCTGGATTACCTGCGGAAAGAGGTTGGAGAAAGGGCGGCTGTTCCCAAACAGGTTTTCATTGTTCCCCAGATCCCCCTGACCCCGGTGGGAAAAATATTCAAACCCGCTTTACGGTGGGAGAGCATCCGCAGGGTTTATGAGCAGGAGTTGGCGGGCTTGACTGGATTAGTGGAAAATGTCGAAGTCACGGTCACCGAGGATAAAGTCCATGGGGCACTGGCCGCCATAAAAATTTCTCCGGTTATCGGAAAGTCCCAAGAGATGATAAAGGAAAAGGTGTCTGAGATCCTGGCCCGATATACCGTCAAGTATGAGGTGAAATTCAATTAAGACAATCGAATTAAACAGACTGACATCACTCCACCCCTTCCCTCCCCCCTCGGAGGGGTAGGGTGAGGGAGGGGGCAACATAATTTATGCCTTTGCTCTATTAGATTTTTCTCAGTTTGGCTGCAAGCATCGGGCCGAAGAGCTGCAATAATAAAATGACCACCCAAACCCGGCCGCGGAAGAGGTTGTAATCGGCCAGCAGCTTTTCCCAAGGGTTGCCGAACAGATAATGACCGGCCAGGAATTCAAAGGCTACGGTCAGACCCAGCCAGAAAAAACCAAGTTGCCAAATCCGGCGGCTGCTTTTGGGGCCTATCCAGGGTAGAAACAAATACATGGTCAGGAAAAGGATGATTCCCCCGGTCAGGGTGCTAAGCAGATGACCGGCCTGATCCCCCCAGTAAGGGGTGATAACGCTGACCCGGGCCACCCCGTTTAAGACAGCCAGGACGGCCATAAGCAGCCAGATCAATAAAGCGCGAGGGAACATCCGCTCCTTACCAAATAAGACCAAAGGATAGAAATAGGCTTTCTTTGCATTTTTTAACTGGTTTTCCTGGAAAAACCCTCTATTTCCTGTTTGTGCTCCTGAACATACCCACAACTGGGATCATGGCCGCAGGAGCGGCAGACCTTATCATAAGCGGAATTGATGGTCCCACATTGCGGGCAGGCATAATGTTCCATCTGCTCGTCAAACCATTCGGAATAACCAACTTTATTAATTTGTTCCAGGGATTCCCAGAGTT
>JBFMBU010000080.1:0-44621 GCA_040755035.1 Thermodesulfobacteriota bacterium | reverse complement strand
AAAGTGGAAGGCTACAACTTTTACAGTCTGGTCTATGATCCCATGACTACCTGCGGTTGCTGCGAATGTATCGCCGCCGTGCTGCCGACCTGTAACGGGGTTATGACCGTCAACCGGGATTATACCGGAATGACCCCCTCGGGGATGAAGTTCACCACCCTGGCCGGTGTCATGGGCGGCGGGGCCTCTTCCCCCGGTTTTGTGGGACACAGCAAATACAACATTACCCAGAGGAAGTTCATCCTGGGCGATGGCGGTTTACTGCGTATGGTCTGGATGCCCAAACAGTTGAAAGAGGAACTGCGCGACAGACTGCTTAAGCGCGGGGAAGAACTGGGTTATCCCAACCTGATCGATATGATCGCCGACGAAACGGTGGGTATGACCGAGGATGAAATCCTGCCCTGGCTGCAGGAAAAAGGCCACCCGGCCCTGTCCCTGGAGTCGATTGTAGGATAAAATCGCTGCACGATTTTATATATAGGGCGGGCTAAACACCCGCCCTATCCGAAAAAAATAGGTTGAGCTGTATTTTTACCGGTAATCGCCGGAGAAATTTAATATAACCTTCGCGGTGACCTTTAATGGGATAAAATCGCACCGCGATTTTATAAGGAGATAAAGATGGCACTAACAGGAATTCAAATCTTCAAACTGCTGCCTAAAACCAACTGCGGGGAATGCGGGGTGCCGACGTGTTTGGCCTTTGCCATGAATCTGGCTTCCGGTAAGGCCGAACTGGCATCCTGTCCCTATGTTTCCGAGGAAGCCAAGGCGCAATTGGCCGAGGCCTCAGCCCCCCCGATTCGGCCCTTGACTATCGGGGCCGGGGATCACGCCCTGAAGACCGGCGGAGAGACGGTACTCTTCCGCCATGAAAAGACCTTTTTTAATCCCACGGGTTTTGGGGCCCTGATCACCACCGATATGGCCGAAGATGTCATCTCCGCCAAACTTCGAAAATGGGATACTTATCAGTATGAACGGGTCGGGTTGAATCTGAGACCTGAACTGGTAGCGATAAAAGATATGGCCGGAGATGCCGCCAAATTTAAAAACGTGGTCAAACAGGTTTTTGAGACCAGCAATTTTAGTTTAGTATTAATGAGCGAAAAGCCTGAAGTCATGAAGGAAGGCCTGGCCGCCTGTCCGGGTGGCAAACCTTTGATTTACGCCGCTACCAAAGAAAACTGGCAGGCCATGGCCGATCTGGCCAAAGAGGCCAACTGCCCCTTGGCGGTAAAGGGCGAGAACCTGGATGATGTGATCGCCTTGTCGAATAATTTGACTAGCGCCGGTTTGAAGGATTTGGTCCTGGATTCCGGGGCCCGGGGCATCAAAAAGGTCTTCGAAGACCAGATCGCCATTCGCCGTTCGGCCCTTTCCCAGAAGGAAAAGGCCCTGGGGTTCCCGACCATCTGTCTGCCTTTTGAAATGGCCAAGGACCTGGAGATGGAAACCCTCATGGGCGCAGTGATGGTAGCCAAATACGGCGGCTTGGTCATTTTTTCCGATTTTGACGGCGAATCCATTTTCCCATTACTGTTGGAACGGTTGAATATCTATACCGATCCGCAGCGGCCCATGACCGTGACCCAGGGGATTTATGAAATCAACGGCCCGGATGAAAACTCCCCGGTCTGTGTGACCTCGAATTTTTCTTTGACCTACTTCATCGTTTCCGGTGAAATCGAAAGCAGCCGGATACCGACCTGGTTGTGTATTATGGACACCGAAGGTCTGTCGGTCATGACCGCCTGGGCGGCCGGGAAGTTTGTGGGCGACGCCGTGGGTATTTTTATTAAAAAGTCCGGAATTGCCGATAAGGTCAAACACCGCAATCTGATCATTCCCGGATATGCCGCGGCTATTGCCGGGGACCTGGAAGAGGAGCTGCAGGGCTGGAAGATTATGGTCGGTCCTCGGGAAGCGGCTCATTTACCGAAGTATTTGAGAGAACTGAAATAGTCAAACAGGCTGAAGGCCTTCAGCTAATAGCTGAGTGCTATGAGCTAATAAAAGGAGAACAACATGTTTACCATTGGAGAAAATCTCAACGTGATCAACAAGGGGATCGGCCGCGCTTTTAAAGAAAGAGACCCCAAACCCATCAGGGAAATGGCCGAGAGGCTGGCAGAGGCCAAGGTGGATTTCATCGATATCAACTTGGGCCCGGCCAGAAAGGACGGCGAGGAGCTGATGCCCTGGGTGGTCAAGGTTGTTCAGGAAGTCACTGATATCCCCCTGGCCTTAGACACTTCCAATATCGCCGCTATCGAGGCCGGTCTCAAGGTCCATAAAGGGAAGGCGATTATTAATTCCATTATGGCCAGGCCGGAACGCTATACGGTTATGCTTCCTATTTGTAAACAATACGAGGCTTATATGATCGCCCTCTTGTGGGGACCGGAAGGGTTGCCCAGGGATGAAAATGAACGAGGGGCTTTGGCGGCGGAACTACTTTATGCCGCCAATGAGGCCGGGATCCCCAATGAAGATATTTTTGTCGATCCCATCATCACCCCGGTCAACATCCAGCAGCAGCAGCTCATGAGCACCCTGACCTTCATGAGCATGCTCCAGGACATCTCCCCCGGGGCCAAATCGACCTGCGGGTTGTCCAATGTTTCCAACGGGCCTCCGGATCATCTGCGGCCCATTCTGAACCAGACCTATATGATTATGCTGGAACGGAACGGCATGTATTCCTGTATCGTGGACGGTTTTGACGAAAAGATTCTGACAATCGCCCGTGGGGAACGACCGGACATCGTCGAGATCGTGCACAAGGTCATGGACGGTGGGGCCATCGATATGGCCGGTCTTTCCAAGGAAATGGTCGATTATGTAAAGACAGCCAAGGTCATCCTGGGTCAGACCCTCTTCTCCGATTCCTGGCTGGAAATCTAAGGGATGAGATAATTAAGAGATCAACAAGGGTGTTTTAGAACGGCCATCCTCAAAAGGGGGTGGCCGTTTTTTTTGGCTTTTTTCGGTGATTCACTCGAGCTGGGAAGTTGACCCTTCTACTGCAGGGTGATGGCCTTCTCCGGGCACATTTCCTGGCAGCAGAAACAGGTGATGCAGGTTTCGACATCCACCACAGGGATGTTGTCGTCGTTCATAGCCAGAGCCGATACCGGACACTGATCAATACAGGTGCCGCAGGACGTGCATAATGCGGGATCGGCTTGAGGTTTCAGTTTGGCCCGGCTGTCGATAAAGGCCTGCACTCCCGGATTATTGACATTGGCTTCTCCGCCCAAAGGGGGGAGCTTGAAATTGGGGATCGGTTCCAGTTTTCCTATGATCTCCATGGTCTCCAGGGCAAAATCTCCCAGGCCCCTTTCCTTGGCCTTTTGCAGAAAAGGCAGCCGACCCGGATCGCAGCCCATCATAACGGCGATGACGGCATCCAGGGCCACGCCGTTATCCGCGGCCAGAATAAGGCCTATTTCACGCAGATCCGGGGAGGCCGGACCGTTGCCTTCCATACCCACCACGGCATCCACCACAAAAAGGTCCGGGACCCGGAGTTTGAAAACCTCGACGATCAGTTCATGAAATTTTTCCGGGCTTCCGGCGGCCTTGTGCAGTTTGGCTTTCTGGGCACCGGGCAGGATGCCGTAGCTGTTTTTGATGGCCCCGGTGATGACCGTCAGTCCGTGGGTTTTGAATTTGGGCAGGCTGATGATGACCTCCGCTTCGGCCACGGCCCGGGAGATACTGACCTTGGCCATAAAACGGGGATCGAAGTCCCGGGAAACGGAATCGTTTCCGATATTTTGATAATAACCTTTGGCTGCCTCCATCAGCCCTGTCTTCTGGAAACAGAATTCATTTTGGCCGTAACTGAACATGCCCGGGTTGTCCCCGACCACGATAGAGGCCGGTTTCATTTCCTCCACCTTTTCCACCACTGCCTGGAGGACCCCCGGATGGGTGGTGATGTTTTCCCGGGGCTCCACCCCCCTCAAAACATTGGGTTTGATCAAAACCTTTTTTCCTCTGATTTCCAAGGGAAAAAGCCGAAAGGCTTCCTCTACGGCCAGACGGGAGTTCTCGTAAGTCGCCGGATGGATCATGACTTTGGACATGGGATGCTCCTTATTTTCCTCCTCGAGATGACAGAATTCTACTTTTTGCGAGGCTATCTTTTGCGAGGGTTAATAAGTCTTGAAAATGACTTCATCTGATTATAATATTATAATTTATCGGGTTGTGCTATAGATGTCAAGAAGAGGATTGTATTAAATCAGGGTGCATATTCACTCCCACTTCATTCAGTAATCTCGGCCTTGGAGGAAAAATGGGTGCCTTAGCGGAAAAAAAGTCAGAAAATAATAGTAAAATTGTACGGACCACCTCGGCCTTCGACTGTGGGGGGCGTTGCCCTTTACGGCTCCATGTCCGGGAGGGGAAGGTGGTCCGGGTGGAAGGTGACGATACGGCCGGCCCGGAAGAACAATTGCGGGCTTGCCTGAGGTGCCGGGCCATCCGCCGCTATATCCATCATCCGGACCGTTTGCTTTATCCGCAAAAAAGGGTCGGCCCCAAAGGAAAAGGACTGTTTCAACGCATCAGTTGGGACGAGGCCTATGAGACCATCACCGCCAAGCTCAAATATTATATCGACACCTACGGTAATTCCAGCATCTTCCTCAGCACCGGCGGCGGGTATCTGGGATCGCTGCACAGCGGCGGGGCGGCTTTTTCCCGATTGCTCAATCTCCTGGGCGGATATTCAGGCAGCTATGGAAATGTTTCTTCAGAGGGGGCGGTCTGGGCCTGCCAGACCCATTATGGCTCGGTTATGGTCGGTCACAGCCGGGAGGATATGCAGAACTCCAAATTGATCCTGCTCTGGGGCTGGGACCCGGCGCGGATGATTTCCGGGACCAATACCATGTATCATTTGATCAGGGCCAGGGAAAATGGGGCCAGGGTCGTTACCATCGATCCCCGCTACACGGACACGGCCGTGGCCGCGGCCGATGAATGGATTCCCATCCGGCCCGGCACCGATACGGCGATGATGATCGCCATGGCCTATGTCATCATACGTGAAAACCTCCAGGACCAGGCCTTTTTAGACAAATACACTATCGGCTTCGCCCATTTCAAGGATTATGTCCTGGGAAAGGAAGATGGGCTGCCCAAAACCCCGGCCTGGGCCGAGGCCATAACCGATGTGCCGGCCTCAACCATCGAACGCCTGGCCAGGGAATACGCCCTGACCAAACCGGCCTGCCTCATGGACTGCCAGGGACCGGCCCGGTCAGCCATCGGGGAGCAGTACAATCGCTGTGCCATGACCCTGACCAATATGACCGGCAACACCGGCCGCCCGGGCGGATCAGCCGCCGGGGGACTCATGGGCATCCCGGTCGGGCATATGTTTTTCGGTTCCCGCATCCCCTCCGGGAAAAACCCGGTAGAGGCCGGTGGCCCTTCCATCCGGGGGACCCTGGATTTAAAACTCCGACTGGTCCGCAGGGTCCATACCAATGTCATGCATGACGCTATGCTCAAGGGCAAAGCCGGGGGATATCCTTTTGACATCAAGTTTGTCTTCAACATCGGCAGCAATCATTTGAATCAACTCGGCAATGCCAACAAGGCGGCCAGGGCCTATGAACAGGTGGAGTTCATGGTGGTCAATGAAATGTTTATGACCCCTACGGCCCGTTATGCCGATATCCTGCTCCCGGTGACTTCCCCGGCGGAAAGAATGGACACCACTCGTCCCTGGCCTTCCGGCCCCTATTATACTTTTATGAACCAGGCCATCGAACCCATGGGGGAATGCAAATCCGATCTGGATATTGCCGCCGATCTGGCCGCACGGATGGGCCTCAAAGATTTCCGGCCACTATCCGATGATGAATACCTGCGGACCTTCATCGAAAAAAATCCTGAGACCGGCAAGGAAATTCCCAACTATGAACAGTTCAAGGCCCAGGGTGTTCACCGGGTAAAATTGAAGGAACCCATAGTCGCCTTTCGGGAGCAGATCGAAGATCCGGAGAACCATCCCTTCCCCACCCCTTCGGGAAAGATCGAGATCTATTCCCAACGGGTGGCTGATATCGGTGACCCGGAAAACCTTCCTCCCATTCCCAAATACCGCCGGGTTAAAGAAGACCGTTTCGACCCCCTGATTGAAAAATATCCGCTGCAGATGCTCTCGCCCCATCCCCGGACCCGGACCCACTCGACCATGTTCAAGGTGGAATGGCTGCAGGAAGTGGAACCGCACCGGGCCTGGATCAACCCTACAGATGCCGAAGCCCGCGGGATCAAGGATGGCGATGAAATATTGGTCTTTAATGACCGCGGTACCATTGCCATCAAGGCCTGGATCACCAACCGGATCATCTCCGGAGTCATCTCGGTCACAGAAGGGGCCTGGTATGATCCGGACGAGCAGGGCATCGACCGCGGAGGTTGTCCCAATACCCTGACCCTGGATGAGTATTCGCCGGGTGGGGCCGCAGTGTTGAAGACCGTACTGGTGGAGGTTAAAAAGGCGTAAGAAAGAAAGGTTGCGGGTTACGGGTTGCGAGTTGCCTGTTGCTGGATATGGGTTGGCGAACGATGAAAAAATAATTAGATTCTTACTCGAAAAGTCTGAGGATTTATCTCTCACTTTCGATACTAAGACCCCCTTGATCCGTTCCATAATTTTAAATAGGTTTGGTTAGATTTTTGTGCGGAAGCAATCAGCAGAAAAGGGAGAAAAGGCATGCAGATAGGGTTTTATTTTGATCAGACGCGTTGCACCGGATGCGGGGCTTGTCAGGTGGCTTGTAAGGATTGGAACGATATTCCGGCCGGAGCGGAGAAGTGGATGCATTTAGAGTATCTGGAGAAAGGGGAGTACCCTCAAATCTTTGTCAGTTATTTGATTGGGCCTTGTTTTCATTGTCTGGAACCGGTCTGTATCCCGGCCTGTCCGGTCCAAGCCCTCACCAAGCGCGACGAGGATGGGATTGTGGTCGTGGATCGAGAGGCCTGTTTGGGAAAGGAAGCCTGTGGGACCAAATGCCTGAAGGCTTGTCCCTATGATGCCCCCCAGTTCGGACCGGAGGCGGAGGCTAAAATGGGCAAGTGCGATTTCTGCCTGGAGCGGTGGCAAAAGAATCAAATGCCGGTTTGTGTGGAGGCCTGTCCCACCAGGGCCCTGGAAGCCGGATCACTGGTAGAATTGGTCAGCAAATTCGGGGAAAAGCAGGAAGCGGAAGGGTTTAAATATTCGAGCAGAACAAAACCAGCGGTGATTTTCAAACCGAAAACGTCCCAACCGTAAAGGAATATATTCATAAACCCGTCAACACCCCATTTTTTTTAGGAAATCCCTTTTGGCCTATTACTTTTGACCCTTTTTTTCATTCTTACGATAAAAACAGTGTTTCGATCTGATCGACTTGGACAAAATGACGATCCCGAGTTAGGAGTACCCCACCTACGGACATGCAACAGGCAGCAATCCAGACATCATTAATGGGAATAGGGAATCCTTTTTTTTGTAGGGCAGTAAAAATAAACCCGTATTTTCTTGCCGTATCGGCGTCTACGGAAATGATCTCAATTTGCAGACGGTTGATTATTTGACGCAATTTTTTTTCGTTGTACGCCTGTCGACTGCCTTTCAAAAAACCATAGGTCAATTCTCCCAGGACTATGGACGGGATAAAGAGATCCTGACCATACTGAACTATAGCCTCTATTACATCAGGCACCCCTTCTGCATACTCGGTATAAATATTGGTGTCGAGAACCAGTTTCAAACCCAGTCCTCCTTGTTGATCCGATTAAAAATCTCAACCGTTTGGCGCAATTCCTGGGCTTCTTCATGAGTCAGCCAACCGGCCATTTGGCGAATGATCTGCTCCCTGGATTTAAGAAGGCCCAATTTTTCATCAATGGCTTCCATGATGAAAGCGGTTTTCCTTTGCCCGGCTTTGACCGCTGCCTTTCGAATCAACTCTTCCTTATTTGAAGTCATTCGCAAACTCAACGGCATAAAGATTTCCTCCTTGTATCTCTTTTTTATATATTGTATCGCAATCCATTTATAAAATCAAGACGGTAAAGCCACGTTCTCTTCAGAAAAGCCCTTTTTGCCCTCTTTTTCTCATTGCCCTGCCCTTTTTCTTGTTTTATACTCTATCTATCTGAAGCAAAAAATTTTTCATTTTCACAAACGAAAATAAATAAGCTTGTCCCCTTTTTTCGCCGAACGCCGAACGTATTTTTTCCCTAAACAGGAGGTCTTACCATGCATTTGAAGTCCGTTGATCAAATCAGTTACGCGGTTAACGATATCGATGAGGTGATTAAAAAATGGTCATCCCTGTACGGCATGGGTCCCTGGACCTTTCGGGAGAACGGCGGAACCGACGCCAAGGGAAGGCCCTGGAAAATCAGGATGGCCTTCACCTATATCGGTCCGGTGCAAATCGAACTGGTTCAGTGTACGGAGGGGAGGATCTTTCAATCCAAATTTCTGGATAAATGGGGGGAAGGGCTTCATCATCTCGGTTTCTATGTCGATGATGTGGATACCGAGGCCAAAAAACTGATCGAGCAAGGGGCCAAGCTATTGATCCATGATCCGGGAAATTTCGCTTACCTGGATGCCGGAGGGCCGGGCGGTGCGATTTTTGAAATTATGCGGAAGAGCTGATTCGGAAATGAGGGGAGGTTTTTCCCTGTGCCTGACTCCTTTGCTATTCCGGATCAATTGCTCCTGGGTCCGAACCGTTTCCAAAAGACACCTGAGACTCCAAGGAAAATAAGGACCATGCCAAAAATGGTGAAGGGGGTGATACGTTCACCCAGGACCAGTCGTCCCAAAAGGACAGCGATGACCGGATTGACATAGGCATAGGTCATGACCAGGGAAAGGGGAAGGTTTTTCACGGCGATTATATAGGAAGTAAAGCTGATCAAAGAACCGGCGACCACCAGATAGGTCCATCCGAGCCAGGCCAGAGGAGTGGGTTGGGGCCAGGGTTCTCCGGTCAGCCACACAACTACCGTCAACCCCAGCCCTCCGAAGAGGTGCTGGTAAGCGGAAGTTAAAACCGTGGGGGTTGCCGGGGGCTTGCGTTGCAGGAGGAGCGATCCCGAAGACCAGGCGAGGGTCGCTCCCAGGAGGGCGGCTGTGGAGGAAATATCGGCCTTGAAACCCTGCATGAGAACCGGGGAAACCAGGACGGCCAGTCCGGAAAAACCGACCAGCAGGGAAACCAGCAGCAGAAAAGAGGGAAGCTTACGTTCCAAGACCGCTTCCATAAGGATCGGCCACATGGGGGTGCTGCCGATGACCAGGGCGGCATATCCCGAATCGGCGTGACGCTCGGCCCAGACCACCAGCCCGTTTCCTCCGATCCAGAGCAGAAGTCCTGACAAAACCAAAACTTTGAGATCCGGTCCGGTCAGGCGTAAAGGATTTTTGAATACGATGGCCAGAGCGAATAGAATCACCGCCGCGCAGAGCGTACGGCTGGCGGCCATGGCGAAGGGTGGAAAGCCGCTCCCCTCGCGTACGGTCAAACGAATAAAAAGGTAAGTGCTACCCCAGACCAGATAGACTACGATCAGGTTCAGTAATCCCTTGGTGGAGGCGGAAGGTGACATAAGGGAAAAGGTATAATCCACCGGCCGCTGAAGGTCAACAGAAAAGGGGGCCGGTTTAATCCCGGAAGAGCATAAGCGGGTCAGAGTCTATATGAACAGGGCCCAGACTCCAGCGCAAAAGAAGGGACCGTATCGATCCCCATCGGAAAATCCCAGCCTATCCACTTCAACATCTCCTTCCCGGCCTTGAAAACCCCTGTGGGAATAATTAATTTTAATAAAAAGTCATTCTAGAAGGAAAATCATGCAAAAAGGCAAAATCCTTTCCCGTAGAAATTTTTTACTGGGGGCAGGAGGAACCATAATCACCATCGGTCTTCCGGGGGTGTTTGTGAAACTCATGGATTCTGAACAACTGGCTCTGGCCGCCCAAATCCGTCCGGATGGCAAACCCCGTCTCCCTCCCGGGCAATTAGCGGTAAAAAGGATTAGGGATATGGGCGGGAAACCCGGGCAAGTGACGATGGATACTTTTACCCTCCAGATCAAAGGGGAAGTTGAAAAACCGTTAAAACTTTCTTATAAGGATCTGGTGGCCATGGACCAGGTTCAACTCACTTGTGATGTCCATTGCGTCACCGGCTGGACCCTGTTGGATTCCCGCTGGAGCGGGGTCCGATTGAGTACCCTTATGAATCTGGCCCAGGTCCGGAAAGAGGCCAGATTTGTTATTTTTGAGGCCCCCGCCGGTTATACAACCAATATCCCCATAGAGGAAGCCCGGAAGAGCAATGTAATCATCGCCCAGAGCTTGTTCGGTAAAAATCTTCCCAAAGCACACGGCGGCCCGGTCCGGGCCCTGGTGCCCGACCGCTATTTTTATAAAAGCGCCAAATGGCTGGAAGGGATAATATTTTCAGTAAGGGATGAGCCGGGATATTGGGAAAGCAACGGGTACAGCAATTCCGCTGATCCCTGGAAGGAAGAGCGCTACCGGTAATTCCAACGGTTATTTTTTATAATCCGGCATTGATGGTAAACCCCCCATCCAGAACCAATTTGGCACCGGAGATATAAGCGGAGGCATCCGAAGCCAGGAAAACGACGGCGCCTTTGATATCGTCTCCGTTGCCGAAGCGATGCAGGGGGGTCAGGTTCAACAAAGGTGGACCGGCCAGTTGAAAGAAAGGACTCTTTTTATCCTTAAGGGCCTCCATCATACCTTCTTCCATATTTCCCGGCAAAAGGGCGTTGACCCGGATGTTGAATTTCCCCCATTCCACGGCCAGAGAACGGGACATGCCGACAATACCGATTTTGGTCGTGGCATAGGCTGTCATACCGGTAGAAAAGCCGACCTGACCGTTTTCACTGGAAAAACTAATGATGCTGCCTGACTTTTGCTCGATCATCAATTTGCCGATTTCACGGCAACACTGAAACGTTCCGAGCAAATTGATATTCATCATCTGGACCCATTCCTGGGAAGACATCTGAACCGAAGGCACCATGGCCCCGATTCCGGCGCTATTGACCAGGATGTCACAGCGGCCGAATCGAGCCTTTACTTCCTGCGCTATCCGGACAACATCCTCTTCTTTTGAGACATCCCCTTTAACCGCTAGGATATTTTGGCCGCTGTTTTTTAATTCGCTAACCGCCTGCTCCAGATCGCCGTGCAGACCGCGACCGCAAATAATTACATCGGCACCGGCCTCGGCCAAACCTTTGGCGGCGAAGAACCCGAGGCCGCGGCTTCCCCCTGTTACCAGACCAACTTTTCCCGTTAATTTGAATAAATCCAATGCTTGAGTCATCTCTTTACCTCCATCTTATCTTTTGTTGACGTAATTGTCACCTTATCCTATAATCATATCTCCCTGTAAATCAAAATGTTTGGTCAAAATCCAAACTCAAATCGCAACTAGGTTCTGACAATTTTCTTTAAAAGGTTTTTTAGGGTATCGCTTCATGGATTCGACCCAATTGGCCCTCAAATTTTCCGATTTTGAAACGCCCTTAGCTCGGTTAAAAAAAACCGTACCCATTGATACGGAGTTTCCGGAAGAGGAAGCCAACCGGCTGGCTACAATAGAGTCCTTCAATAAGCACCTTTTTAGACCAAATACCTATTTACATAAATGGTGGGCGAGGCGGTCCGGTACCACCTTTCGCCATATCTTAAAACAACTCGTACCGGATATGGCTAAAAGGGATTATTACAGTGCCGGCGGTTTAGAAGGGGTGACCATTCTCGATCCCATGATCGGCGGTGGAACCACCTTGCATGAAGCCATCCGCTTGGGTGCCAATGTGATTGGGTACGACATCGACCCTATTCCGGTACTCCAGGCCAAGGCTTCCCTTTCTGCCATTTCCATCACAGAGAAGGAGCAAATCTATCGCTCTTTTGAACGGAAATTGACCAATCAAACAGGCAGGTACTTTAAGACGGCCTGTCCAACCTGTGGCCGCAGTGTGGATATGCAGTTCACTTTATACGGTCTGAGGAAACTCTCAAATTCAGAAGAGGTCTTGGTCGTAGACTCCTTAGTTCTCCGGGAAGAGTCAAATGGAAGCCGGAGAACCCTCGACGAGTTCTACCCCTCCGGACAAGTCCGGCAACAGGAAAAAACCTGGCAGATCATGACCAAAGAGGATGCCCGGGGAAAGGGTATAAATGGGAAAAATTCAGAGATACTTTCCGTCCCTTTTTCCGAGAGGTATATTCCCCTCATCATCACCGGGAATTGTCCTGTTCATCATAACTTTTTTAAAAACCTTGATAACCAGGATGATAAACTCCTTTTTTCTGCAAAATGTTGGGCCAAAAAAAATATTCATTTCTTACCCGATAACTTTCAGATACCTACTGGCCCCAAATCAGATGACCTGAAAAATAGGAATATTCATCATTACTACGATCTCTTTTTCCCCCGCCAGTTGATCTATATTGCCAAGTCTCAGGAAATTCTAGCTACCATTCCCCAGAAGCATGCCCTTTGGTTGAGCCTATTATTATCAACCTCTCTGGAATTTAATGCCGCCCTCTGCGGTTTTAAAGGAGTAGATAAAAGACGACCAGGAGCCATCCGGCATGTTTTTTCCCATCATGCCTATTCCTTCCCTTATACAGCCTTGGAAAACAATCCTTTGTTTCCCCTTAAGACATCAGGGACCCTTGGCAATCTTTTTGAAACCCGCATAGCTTCGGCTGGAAAATGGGCCAAGGCCCCGGTTGAAAGGCGCTTTAGCGATCAACATTGGGTAAAAACGGCCATCCCCGACGAAATTGATTTAGGGCAGGAAGCTTCTTCTTTGGGCGACTTTTCCGGGCAGAGGAGAAGGTTCCTGGTAAGTCAGCATGATTCAACAAAAATGCCCCTGCCGTCAAAATCGGTTGATTTTGTGGTAACCGATCCACCTTATTTTAACAGCGTCCAATACAGTGATTTATCTAATTTTTTTCGGTCCTGGCTAAAGTCCTTTCTTCCGGACCAATCCAATTGGCAATATATGAGCCAGTCGTCAGCCGTGGCCGAATCGGAAGAAAATGAGGACAAATTCGGCCTCGTTCTTGGCCGAATTTGGCAGGAATGCCACAGGGTCTTAAGACCACCCCATGGCCGGCTTATCTTTACCTATCATCACTGGAATCCTAATGCCTGGGCACAACTGACCATCGCTTTAAAAAAGGCCCGTTTTCTTTTAACCAATGCCTTTGTGGTTCATTCGGAAAATCCCATTTCGGTACACATTATGAATTTACGGGCCTTAAAGCATGATACTATCCTGGTTCTGAAACCACGGGGACCTCGAAAGAAGGAGCTTTGGCAAAAACCGGAGCCGATTGAAGACTTTGCCAGCTATTCTTTCTGTAAGGCATGCGGGTACATGATGGGCTGGATTCTTGAACAGGATATGCCGGCCAAAGATATTTTCAAAATCTGGTCGGATTTTCTGAAAGGTTAATTTCATGGCCAAATATCCATCCGAACTATTCGGATATTATTTGAAAGATACTTCTAAGGAGGCCAAATCGGCCAGGGAGGGTTATCAATGTCCATTTCACGGTTCCCGTTGCTATAAACAAAGTCGATTGGTTGATTATCCCTTCGGCGTTTGCACTGCCCATTTCGATGGCAATGAAATTGCGCTTTGCCCCCGCAGGTTTTTAGAGAACGGCCTAATTTTCAAGGATATTGCCAAGACCCACTTTGGTTCAATTCATAATATCCTGGTTTTCAGTGAGGTCGGTCTTCCCGGCATCGGAAATTTCGATTTCGTTATGGTCAAACATAAACCTCTCAGCAACACAGTTGAGGATTTTGTAGCCATCGAACTCCAAACCGGACAGACCACCAGCACCGGAAAGCTGGTCCAGGGATTTAAAGACCTGATGGAATCAGGGTCCCTGGCCCCCAACGCCACCTACAATTTTGGGATAAATAGCTATGATATTTGGAAGAGGACCTTCACCCAAATTCTTAATAAGGGGATCATTCTGGAAAAATGGAAAAGGAAGATTTTCTGGGTCGTTCAGGAGCCGATTTTTGAATATTTCCGGCATAAATATCGCCTGGGGGCCATCCAATACGGTCCCAATCACTCCTCGGTCTTCCTCCTCTATGACCTGAAGCAAATGGGAAATCATCTGGTCCTTTCCCAGACCCAAAAATATTCTTCATCCATAGATGCCCTTTTTGAAGCCTTCAGAAAGAACGACGAGATTCCCCCGGTGGAGAAATTCGTGGAACGATTGCAAGCCAAGGTTGATTCCGACCTAAAACTGGGCCTCCGGTTAGACAAAAAAATATCCCCCAATTACTTTGACGCTCCTAAACCGACATCTTCTGGGAGGGTTAAGGAAGAGCAGGATGATTATGGGAGTGAGGATATTTAGAGGAAGGGCCGAACCCGCTCTAAATAAAGACGACCATTTTTGTAAATATCCTCCAATTTTTTCTACCGACACATTTTGAACGACCGGGTCCCCTTTTTATAAATTATAAGGGGATTTATAAAAGAGTTATCTCTTTAATTCAGCAGATTATTCTCTCTCCCATTCATCTTAATGTCCCCAAGGCAGAAAGGAGCCTAATGTTACCAAAGGAATACGATGTGGAAGGAAAAAAGGTTTTCATCACCGGGGCCGGCAGGGGGATCGGCAAGGGGATCGCCCAGGTTCTGGCCGAGGCCGGGGCGGATATCGCCCTCAATGCCTTGACCGACCGATATGTGGTGGATACCGCCCGCACTATTTCCAAAGAATCGGGCCGACGGGTGATCCCTGTTCTAGGTGATGTGACCCGCTCTGATGAAGTTCAACGGGTGGTGGAAGCGGTAGTGAAGGAGTTCGGAAGGATCGATGTTCTCATTAACAATCTGGGGGATGCCATCCGGAAACCCTTGGTCAAACTGCCGGAAAAAAAGGGAGAAAACGCCTCGGATGAAGATATAAAGAAGATCCTGGATCTCAATATGATGGCCGCTATCCTCTGCACCAGGGCCGTTGGGCCGCAGATGTTGGAACGGCGTATCGGCAAGATCATTAATATTTCCTCCTTTTCCGCGGGAAAAGGCGGCAAGGAAGTCGTCCTCTATTCCCTGGCTAAGGCCGCGGTGGTGGGATTCACCCGCACCCAGGCCCTGGAGTGGGCTTCTTATAACATTCAGATCAATTCCATCGCTCCCGGGTTTTTTCCTGAACCACTCAATATTACCAATGAGGAAACGGCTAAGGCTATGGCTGCCTACGTGGCCAAAACGACGCCTCTGGGACGGGCCGGGAAGCTACGGGAGGTGGGTCTGCTGGCCCTGTATCTGGCTTCCTCGGCTTCCGATTATATGACCGGCCAGACCCTTTATCTGGACGGAGGGTTGAGTCTTTAATGGAAGACAATGAAGATAAAACGGCCTTGTGAAAGGGGGGTAAATGGATTTTCAATAAAAGAGGGGAAACCCCTATCGTTTCCAGGCCAGCCGTTTCTCCAGCCAGCGGGAGAGGCTGGTAAAGGCATAACAGATGATAAAATAGATGACGGCGATAAAGAGGAAAATCTCGGTAGGATAGATGATGGTCCGGTTGTTGATCTGAGTGGCCACGTGGGTCAATTCCGAAACCCCTACGATAAAGGCCAGAGAGGTGTCTTTGATCATAGAAACGAATTGGTTGACAAAAGAGGGGATCATATTCCGAAGCCCCTGGGGCAGAACGATATAAAGCATGGCCTGCCAGGGTTGAAGCCCGGTCGAGATGGCCGCCTCGGTTTGCCCCCTGGGAATGCTTTCCACCCCGGCCTTGACGATTTGAGACATATAGGCGGAGGTAAAAAGGGTCAGGGCCATGATTACCGTCCAATTCTCTTTGACGGTCCGCCCCAGAAAAGCAGGGAGTAAAAAATACATCCAGAATATCACCATCAGCAGCGGCATGCCCCGGATTACGTTGACTATTGCCAAAGAAGTATATTTCAGCATCCGATTTTGCGCTATATTCATCAGCCCCAGGACCAGTCCCCCCAGAAAGGACAGAATACAGGCCACCAGGGCCAGAAACAAGGTCAGACCGATTCCGCCCAAAGGACCGTGCGGGAATCGTCCGATAAAGAAATAGGTCAGGTTGTTCCAAATGACGGTGAAATCAAATCCTGTTTCCATCTTCAGTACCCATGTTTTTTGAGGATTCTGCAAAACAGGATTTATGTCTTTTGCTGAACGCTGAACGCTGAATCTTTAACGTCATTTTCATATTAATGGGCCTTCATTGGCGTCAGAACCCTATTGCTGTATAGGGTTACCAGCCCGGTAATAACCAAAGAAATCACCACATAAATCAAAGTGGCTGCGGTAAAGGCTTCAAACCCCCGAAAGGTATAGCTTTCCACCTGACGAGCCTGATAAGTAAGCTCCATGACCCCGATGGTCATGGCCAGGGAAGAGTTTTTGGTCAGGTTTAAAAATTGGTTGATCAATGGCGGAAAAGTTAAGCGGACGGCTTGGGGCAGAATGATGTACTGCATGGACCGGAGAAAGGAAAAACCCGAACTCTGGGCCGCCTCTATTTGTTCTTTGGGAATGGCCCGGATACCGGAGCGGATGTCTTCGGCGATAAAGGCCGAGGTATAGATGGTCAAAGCGATGACGGCGGCGGCGAATTCAAAGTTGAGTTCGTTGAGCCAATCGTTTACCGGAGTCGGCAATATTTTATAGGACCCGAAATACCAAAAGAAAATCTGAACCAGCAGCGGAGTGTTGCGGAAAAATTCCAGGTATCCGAGGGCGAACCAGCGGATGGGCCGGAAATGGCTCATCCGCATCACGGCGATGATCAATCCCAGGAGAAAGGCCAGGACGATAGACACCAAAGAGATCTGGATGGTGATGTTAAGGCCGGAAACCAGCCACTCGAAATATTTGCCCGAGGAGACGACCGACCAGTCGAATTGGTATTTCAGCAAATCTCAAAAGCCTTTTTTGTGTTCGAATCTCTTAATTCATTCTCATCCGGAAATGACCTTTCCGAACGAGAATGAATTAAAAAAATTATTCTTCTTCCCTACTATCCCCTTAACTTCTCGCCTCCCATTAAATATATTATTTGGCTTCCGTAACCCTTTGGCCTTCGGTGATCTTGAATTTTCCTCTGTCTAAGGGAGCGGGTGAGTTGGGGCCGAACCATTTAATGAAGATTTTTTTGGCCTCTCCGCTTTTTTCCATTTCCAACAGGATTTTATTTACAAAATCAAGGAAATTCTTATCCCCTTTGCGTATCCCCATCCCATAAGGTTCATCGGAAATCTGGATCTCCGGGATCTCAAATTGTTGCTTATTGGGGGCCTTCCCCCTGAGATTGGCCAGGATCGATTCATCGGTGGTTACGGCAAAGACCTTGCCCTGCTGCAGGGCCAGGAAAGCTTGAGGATAATCATCGAAGGAAAGGATGGTGGCCTTGGGCAAAGCCTTGGCCGCATTCTGCTCCGAAGTAGACCCTTTGGCCGTGCCTATTTTTTTCCCATCCAGGTCGGCCAGGGATTTAACGGTCCCTTTCTTGACCAGGAATTTTTGTCCGGTAAAGAAATAAGTCAGGCTGAAATCGATCTGCTTGGCCCTTTCCGGTGTGGCCGTCATGGTGGCGGCGACGATGTCGACATTCCCTTCAATCAACTGAGGCATGCGACTGGCCGAGGTTACCGGTTTTAATTCCAACTTGACCCCCAATTTTTTAGCGATGGCCTTAACAAAGTCAATGTCGTAGCCGACGATTTCCCGGGTTTTTTCATCCACAAAACCGAATCCGGGGGTGGAATCCTTGACCCCGGCCACCAGGACCCCTTTCTTCTTCACTGTTTCCAGGGTGTCAGCAGCCCACAGCGTTCCAAAACAGCAGGCAACCACCAGCAACATACCTGTCAGGATTAATAATTTTTTCATAGCGCCTCCTTGTAATAATTTGGGGAATATGTTTCTTGCCGGTATTGATTTCTTTCTTCTTGGGCCGGAAGGTCTCCCCTGTTTAAAACCTAAAAATCTTGACCCAATCAAACCCCTGAAATTTAACAGGGTCTTAATGCATGGGGGAGAGGACTTCTTTTAAAAATTGCTTGGCCCTTTCATGTTTCGGGTTTTTAAAAAAATCCGCCGGATGAGCTTCCTCCAGAATAGCGCCGAAATCCATAAAGGCCACCTTGTGGGCCACCTCGCTGGCAAAACCCATTTCATGGGTGACCACGATCATGGTCATCCCCGATCTGGCCAGATCCTGCATAACCGCCAGCACCTCTCCGATCATTTCCGGGTCCAGGGCGGAGGTGGGTTCGTCAAAGAGCATGATTTTTGGTTTCATGGCCAAAGCCCGGGCAATGGCCACCCTTTGCTGTTGACCCCCGGAAAGTTGGGTGGGATAAGCCAGGGCTTTATCGGTCAGGCCGACTCGTTGCAACAAGGCCAGGGCCTGTTCTTCCGCGTCTTTTTTAGGTGTTTTTCGGATTTTAATCGGGGCCAGAGTGATATTTTTTATAACGGATAGGTGGGGGTAAAGATTGAACTGCTGAAATACAAAACCGATTTCGGCCCGGAGTTTATTGATATCGGTTTTGGTGTGGGAAAGATCCATACCATCGACGATTAGCGTTCCCCGATCGATCGGTTCCAGTTTGTTGATGGTTCGGATCAGGGTCGATTTTCCCGAACCGGAAGGACCGCAAACCACCAGCACCTCTCCCGGGTTAACCTGAAGGTTCACCTCATTGAGGACATGGAGTTTTTTAAACCACTTGTGGACGCCTTTAAAGGTGATCATGCCCTGAATCGGTTGGCCTTTTCTTCGATCCTGTTCTTATAACAGGGCCTATCTTATAGGCGCCCCAACTTTTTTTCAAGATATTCTTTTAATCAAACCTTTATCCCTTATCTAACCCCGGCCCTTCTGACCAACTCGGCCAGATCCATGAGCTTCAGCTTATCTTCCTGGCCTTCGGCCTTAAGGTCGTCATCGAGCATTTTGTAGCACTGAGGGCAGGCCACGGCTAAAATTTGGGCCCCCGTATCCAGGGCCTCGCGGATGCGAACCCTGGCCGGAGCGTCCTCTCCGCCACCGAGGGTATCAGTGAAGAAATTTCCCCCTCCGCCTCCGCAGCAGAAGGCGTTTTAGTGATTTCGGGGCTTTCCTTTTTATGTTTCCGGCTAAACCGGGGTGCTGAAGGCACGGTTTAGCCCTAAAGTTCCTCCATTGCAGAGGGACTGTCAAGTGAAAATATCGATCAGGGGGGAAGAAAAGGCCATAGGGCCTGGCGGCCTTTCTCCTTGATTCCTCAGGGTTTCCCCTTTATACTCATTAGTAAAAGAAGTTATCATTTTTGAAACCGGAAAAAATGTCGGTCCCCTTGAATCCACCCCCTGCTTTTCATCTGCTGGTCAAACCCACCGGGGCGATTTGCAACCTGAAATGTGAATACTGTTTTTATTTAGACAAGGAAAACCGTTATCCCGGCGGAAAATTCCGCATGACCGACGCCCTTCTGGAGATATACGTCCGGCAATTGGTGGAAGCCCACCGGATCCCGGAAATCACCATGGCCTGGCAGGGGGGAGAGCCCTTATTGATGGGATTGGATTTTTTCCGCCGGGGCATTGACATGCAGAAGAAATATCAACGTCCCGGAGTGCTTTTTATAAATACCATTCAGACCAACGGCACCTTGATCGATCAGGAATGGGCCCAATTTTTCAAAGAAAATAATTTCCTGGTAGGGATCAGCATTGACGGCCCCAGGGAAATGCATGACGCCTATCGCCGGGATAAAACCGGTCGACCGACCTTCGAGCGGGTCATCGAGGGATTGAACCACTTAAAGAACCAGGGGGTGGAATTCAACGCCCTGGTCACCATCCATAAGGCCAATGCCGATCGGCCGCTGGAAGTGTATCGGTTTCTGCGGGATGAACTGGGGATCCGCTTCATTCAATTCATTCCTATTGTAGAACGGCAAAGGCCACCCGATGAGTTGAAGGGGCCAAAGGATCAGCCCCAAAAGGGGAGCCCGGTTACCCCCCATTCCGTTACCCCAGAATCCTTCGGCCGCTTTTTAAAGACCGTTTTCGATGAATGGGTGCGTCACGATGTGGGAGAAACCTTCGTCAATATGTTTGATGTGGCCCTGGCCAACTGGTTCGGGGAACCTTCCAGTCTTTGTGTTTTTGCGCCCACCTGCGGGTTGACACTGGCCATGGAACATAATGGGGACCTCTATTCTTGCGATCATTTCGTGGACCCCGAACATTTTTTAGGGAACCTTTCCCAAAAGAAGCTCACGGAATTGGTGGCTTCCCCGAAACAAGTCACGTTCGGAAGAGACAAACTGGATCTCCTCCCCCGATATTGCCGGGAATGCCGAGTACGGTTTGCCTGTCATGGGGGATGCCCTAAGGACCGTTTTACCCGCACCCCGGAAGGGGCACCGGGATTGAATTACCTCTGCTCCGGATATCAAGCCTTCTTTACGCACATTGAGCGCCCCATGAGTATTATGACCGAGCTGCTGCGAATGAACCGGGCGCCGGCGGAGATCATGGCTTTATATGCCGGAGAAAAAAAGTTTCCCAGAGAGGCACTGAGTAAAGTGGGCCGGAACGATCCCTGCCCTTGCGGCAGCGGGGAAAAATTTAAAAACTGCCACGGACTTTGATCTGCCGTCTCTTCTTTCCGATTTCATTTACTATCATTATGATAATGATAAGAAATCATTTGAACCTATCCATTTTTCAGGTTATATACTATCCTTTTTGATTCTTACTCGAAAAGTCTGATGATGTATCTCTCACTTTCGATATCCACAATTTCAAATAGGTTCGGTTGGTTTTTTCACTGCCGATTACCAAAGAAAATAGGAGAGGTTGATTTATGTCTGAAAAACACGAACTCCACGATTTATTCTTTCCCCAAACCCTGGCCATGGTCGGTACCTCCCCCAACCCCCAGGGCTGGGGAGGGACCAGTTTTTTATTACGACTGCTCAATATCGGTTTCCCGGGGAAAATCTTTCCCATCCATCCCAAGGCCCCGGAGGTCCTGGGTTTAAAAGCCTATCCCAATGTAAGATCGGTCCCGGAAGCGATCGATCTGGCCATCATCGCCATTTCCGCCCCGGGCGTCCCCCAGGTTCTGGAAGATTGCATCGCCGCCGGGATAAAAAATGTCCATATTTTCAGCTCCGGATTCAGTGAAACCGGTGAAGAGGAAGGTAAAAAACTGGAATGGCAAATTGTCGAGATCATCCGGCGCGGAAACCTGCGGGTGGTGGGGCCCAACTGTATGGGCCTCTATGTGCCGGCCAGCAAACTGGCCGGTTGGGGCGTAAAACCGGCCGGAACGGGTTCTTTGGCTTTTCTTTCCCAGAGTGGAGGGCATGGAGAAATTCTTACGGCCTACGCCCAATCACTGGGGGTCTATTTCAGCAAGATCATCAGTTTTGGAAACGCCTCCGGGCTGCAGGTGGCCGATTATCTCGATTATCTCCACCAGGACCCGGATACCCGGATCATTTCCATCTACCTGGAAGGGCTTAAGGACGGTAACCGGGTTGCACGTCTGATCAAAGAGATCAATCGCACCAAACCGGTCATTATCTGGAAAGGAGGACTGACCGAATCCGGGGCCAAGGCCGTGGCCTCCCATACCGGGTCCCTGGCCGGTGAAGGGCCGATCTGGGACGCCTTTTTTAAACAGACCGGGGCGATCCGGACCTATTCTCTGGAAGAGATTATCGATGTGGTCCTGACCTTTCTCTATCTCAAACCCCCCCGGGGAAGAAAGACCCTGCTTTTAGGAGGTGGAGGGGGGAATTCGGTAGCCTTTGCCGACATCTGCGGTCGCCAGGGTTTGGTAATCCCTAATCTATCAGAAAAAACCAGAGAAGAACTGAACACCTTCATTCGGCTGGCCGGGAACAGCACCCGGAATCCCCTTGATCTATGGATGATCCAAAGGGATGCCCCGCTTTATCGCCGGGTTATGGAGGCGGCCATGGCTGATCCGGCCATTGATTTGGCTATTGTTGATCGAGTGGTGGGGGGATTGGATCTTTTTGACGATGATGAGCGGCCTAAAGATCAGGCACTGGGATTGATGGAAGTCAATGAATTTTTGATTGATTTCGCCAAAGACAACCCTTTCCACAAGCCGCTGGTGGTTTCTTTAAATATGTACGGCAATGATCTTTATGTGGCCGAAGATGCGGCTAAAGTTCGCGAGAAATTCGTTTGCGACGGGGTGCCGGCCTATCCCAATCTGGAATCTGCCGCCCGGGCTTTGGCCCGCTATATTGAGTATCATGAGTTTCAGGCCAGGATCGGGAATGGGATGAGCGGTTAGCCGTAGATTGTTACCGGTCCGGAAGGGCCCTCTTAGAGAAAAGGGCCGGGTTACCAGAATTGCACCTGGGGCACCCCTTCGCTCTCGATAATGTGCCGCCGGACATACTCCTTGACTCTCGGATCGATTATGGGATCAACCAGGGAAATGGCCCTTCCCTGGTCGTCGGTGGATTTTTTCCAATCCAGAACCGTCCCGGGTACCAGGGCATAGCGGCAATTTCCGCCACCGCAACAAGCCGAGTCGGCCGCCCCTTCCCCCAGAAGGAAGAGGATTTGCTTCCCATCGTACTCGATGGTATCTTCCTTATAAAGGGCGTACCATCCGGCGATACTTCTAATCTCTTCGTTGAGTGCATGCACAAATGGTCTCGCCATGCTATTCACCCTATAATACCAGAAAGCAAGGATTCGAGGGGTCAAGGTTCTGATGAAAAGCAAAATATATTAAACCGCTTTATCCCTTGACCCTTCGAACCTTCATCCTTTTTTCTCAACCTAAACGTTATTACAGACGAGGGACCGTAAGGTATGAAAATAGTTATTCGCCGAACGGTCAACGGTAAACGACGAACGGTATTTTCCTATCAGGCCCCTTCCAAGCCGACAATGCCCACAAAAATGGCGCATCCATCCGGTGCCCCTCCCAGATTATGGGTCAAACCCAGTTTTGGGTTTTTAAGCTGTCTTGAAGGAAACCCCGGATTTAAAAGTTCATCGGCCCGGCCCTGTAGCTGCAGATACATCTCATAGAGCATCCTCAGCCCACTGGCCCCGATGGGATGGCCGAAACATTTCAGTCCGCCGTCCACTTGCACCGGGAGCTTGCCATCCAGGTCGAAGAACCCGCTTTCAATATCATCCCTGACCTTGCCCCGGGGACTGAAACGCAGGTCTTCCATGGTCACGGCCTCGGTGATGGAAAAGCAGTCATGAACCTCGGCCATGCTGATCTGCTCCCTTGGGTTAGTGATCCCGGCTTCTTTATAGGCCGCCTCCGCGGCTCGAACCGTGGCTTCCACGTGCAGGAAGTCAAAATTCTGATTATAACTCCCGTCTCTGGGGGCCATGGCGATCTGAAGGGCCTTGACGAATACCGGGTCCTTTTTCCTGGCCTTGGCGATTTCAGGGGTGGTTATAATAGCCGCGGCACAGCCGTCACTGACCCCGCAGCAGTCAAACAGACCCAGAGGCCAGGCCACCATGGGGGCATTAAGAATCTGTTCCATCGTTACTTTTCCCTGAAAATGGGCATTCTTATTGCGCATGCCGTTTTCATGACTCTTCCAGGAAACCCTGCCGATCATATGTTTCCCCTCTTCAAAGGTCAGGCCATATTTGGCAAAATAGGTCGTGGCCAGCATGGCAAAAGATCTCGGAGGCGTGGATTCAGCAACCATGGAATGGCTGGGGCCAGGTGTCCCCCCATCTCCCAGACCGCTGATCCCGCTATCTTTGAATTTGTCGACACCGATGGCCAAGACGATGTCATAAATACCGGCGGCCACGGCATAACAGGCATTTCTAAAAGCATCCGAGGCGGTGGCGCAGGCATTTTCGACCCGGGTCACCGGAATGTATTGTAGCCTCAATGGTTCTGATATGGTCATTCCCGTGCTGCCAGTGGAGGTCCCGACCCAGGCGGCCTGAATTTCTTCGGGACCAATCCCGGCATCATTAAAGGCCTGATAAGCGGCGTCTACGATCAGGTCTGAGGCACTGGCATCCCAACGTTCTCCAAACCGGGTACACCCCATTCCCAGAATGGCAACCCTGTTTCTGATACTTCCTGGCATAATATACCTCCTCTTTATTCGAATTAATCCCTTACTGGTTTACATTTCCAGAAATAGGTGTAGGCTCCGAGGGTATATCGAAGCTGTCTGAAGGTCATTTCGACCCGCATCCCCACTTTACATTCATCCGGTTCCCGGTCGACCATCAGGAACTGACCACGACCCCCTCCGTCAAAATCAATGACCGCGGCCGTGGCCGGGGGATCGATTCCGCCGGCCAAAAAGTCGTGGCTGAAACTTCGGACCGTTCCCTGTTTGTCGGCAAATCGGTAAGGTTCAAAATCATCCCTCGACAGACACTGGAGGCAGATATGGGCTCGGGTGGAACTCTGGCTGAGATACAATTGCGGTGTCCCGCATTTTCTGCACTTCACCCCATAGAGCGGTAGAGCGGTTTCATGCTCTCTCCATTGAGCCGACATGGAAGCCGCCCCTGCCGGAGGTCTGGCCGCGGGCGCCAGAGAGACCATTCCCCGCCACCTTAGATATCGGCCGTAACTGTTCAGTATTTTCTTAATTTCCAGGTGCTTTTTAATGCCTCTCCGTTCCTGGATATTTTTAATTTCTTCCGTAACCCGGAGCAGCATGGCGCAACTTCCATTGCCGTAACTAACCAGCAGTATCCGGTCACCGGGTTTGGCCTCCTCCAAGGCTCCAACCAGAATCATCAGCGGAAGCGCCGTCCCCGCATCTCCGACAGCCCCCAGGAGGGGATCCTGAACCAGTTCCGGTTTAAAACCCATCTGTTTGGCCAACGTGCCCTGAACTCTGGCATTGGGGCCGTAAAGACAGACCTTGTTGATATCTCCTTTTGACACCTTAGCTTTTTTCAATAAACCGTCAACGGCTTCCTTGGGGATTTTCAGATACCCCTGCTCACGTCCGAACCGATCCTCCCAGTGGCGGACGAATTTATCCTCACTGTCCCGCCAGTAATCAGCCAAATCATCGGATAGGGTATAGGAATCTTCGATTTCAACCGCAACCTTATCCTTTCCAAAAAGCAAAGCGGCACTCCCGTCGCCAAAGTTCATTTCATCTCCACCAGCCGCACCACCCAATCGCATATCCGCAGCCGTTACCAATACGGTGTTCAAAGAGCCGGCTTTAACGGCATCCAAAGCGGAGAGCATGGCGCTGGTTCCGGCCCGGAGGCAGTTGTTAAAATCCGTATTGCGGGCTGCTCTGGGGATATCAAGGGCCCCGGCAACGATGTTCGCGCTCTGTCGTTCCCGATAGGGAGCACAAGTGGTTGCCATAAACAGGGCCTCAATAGTTTTTGGGTCGATACCTTTCAAGCAGTCCAGGCCGGCGGCAACCGACATGGTCACCGGGTCCTCGTCGGATCCGGCAACTGCCTTCTCTCCGCGTCCTCCGGGCTGACCCCACATCTGCCCGATGACGCTTAGAGGCAACCGATAATATGGAATGTACGCACCAAATGAAATAATTCCTGCCATGGTTCCTCCTTTCCGGTCTTCTGGTTCGTTTTTCCTTATCCGGGAAAATTATTTAGAAGATTAGGTGAATTTTAAATACCCGGTATATCTTATTACACCTTTTAATAAAATGTCATTATATATTTATAAAGAAGGGTGGAGAAGGAAAAAAATAGGGAATTCTGAAGGGTTTCCTGGTATAATCGGTTTTAAGAGTAACTTAAGAATAGAATTCTACGCAAATTGGATAGAATATATTCTAAAACGGGAATGTTACCCGGACCGAAAGAGGAATTTTTGGATTTCCAATATTAGTTCCGGCTGCCCGGGTTGGGTATTAAGAAATTCCCGAACGGGGCTGCTGATCTTGGGGGATCTATCCCGTGATAAATAATTTATTAAAAATGCTGAAAACTTATTGTTTGAAGCTTGTTTTTAAACCTTAGCAGAGGAGGATAAGATGAATTTTTTTGATTTGTCGGCTTTAATAGAACCCAGTCCGGAGACCGTCCAAGGGTTTTTAAGGACAGAAATTCACTATGAGTCACATTCCGAGGGCGCAGCCGGAATCCAGGCCATGCTTAACGTTCCGGCCAACCTTCTTCGTAATGGGGAGGGTTGGGCCGTGGAAACCATCACCAATCTGGGCACACATAACAGTACCCATATCGATGCCCCCTGGCATTACAACAGTAAAATTCAGGGGAAAAGGGCGGAAACCATCGATGAACTGCCCCTGGAGTGGTTTTTCGGTGACGGGGTGATCCTGGACATGACCCACAAGGCCGATGGGGAGGGGATGACCGTTGAAGATGCCCAAAAGGAATTAAAGCGTATTCAATATACCTTGAAACCTCTGGATATTGTAATGATTCGCACCGGAAGAGACGCTTTTTACGGACAGCCCGACTATATGTTTCGGGGCTGCGGGGTGACTGCCGGGGCCACTCATTGGTTGTTTGACCAGGGAATCCGGGTTATGGGCATCGATGCCTGGGGTTGGGATACCCCATTGGATCGTCAGGCCCAGGAGGCGGTAAGCAGCGGTAAACCGGGCGTGTTCTGGGCCGCCCATCAAGCCGATTTGCCTTACGCTCAGATTGAACGATTAGTCAATCTGGGGGGATTGCCTTCCTTCGGGTTTAAAGTGTCCTGTTTTCCCTTGAAAATTAAAGGAGGGAGTGCCGGGCCGGCCCGCATCGTGGCCATGGTGCCGTAAAGAATTTTAGATTATCCCTGTCTGAGAAAAAGGGGGCCCAACCCTTTTTGGGCCCCCTCTGTAAAAATGAAGTTGGCCTGCTGAAAATGGGGAGGGGTTATTTGTCCGGCAGGCCCAGGACCTGTTTGGCGATAATGTTCAACTGGATCTCGGTGGTGCCCCCTTCGATGGTGTTTCCTCTGGAACGGAGCCAGGTCCGGCACAGTTCCAGTTCATCCTTGTCGAATCCCTCACCCTCCCATCCCAGGCATTCCGGCCCCAGAATGGAAAGTAAGAGTTCCTGCCGCCTCTGGTTCAGTTCCGTGCCGTAGGCCTTGAAGATGGAACTCTCCGGCCCGGGCCGGTGTCCGGCCTTGATATTGTCGCTGTTGCGCTGAACGGTCAATTGGAAACAGGACTCGTCCATCTGGATCTGGGCCATGCGGCTGCGGATCACGGCATCAACCAGTACCCCGTTGTTCAGACCGATATATTTTTTAGCCGCTGCCTCCACCGGATTTTCGGCTTTGGCCGTCACACTTCGGGTTCCCAGTCCGGCAATGGAGGTTCGTTCATGGCCCAAGAGGGCCTTGGCTACTTCCCATCCTCCGTTTACCCGGCCCAGGACGTTTTTCTGCGGGACACGGACATCCTCAAAAAAGACTTCGCAGAAGATACTGGCTCCGCTGATCAGCTTGATGGGCCGGATTTCAATCCCTTGGGTCCTTAAATCCACCAGCAGAAAGGTGATTCCCACCTGTTTTTTTACTTTAGGATCGGTGCGGGTCAGCATGAAGATCCAATCGGCCGAGTCTCCGCCGCTGGTCCAGATCTTTTGGCCGTTGAGAATATAATCGTCCCCATCCTCCACGGCCTTAGTCTGGATATTGGCCAGATCGGACCCGGCATTCGGCTCCGAATATCCCTGACACCAGCGGATCTCTCCCTGCACGATTTTAGGAATGTGCTGTTGTTTCTGTTCTTCGGTCCCATATTGAAGTAAGGTGGGACCGATCATAGTGATACCGAAACCGCTTAAGGGTGGCGGCATTCTCAGGCGGGTCAATTCCTCGTTGAGTATCTTGGCCTCCTGTTTGCTAAGGCCGCCGCCACCGTACTCCTTGGGCCAGGTGGGGACGGTCCAGCCCTTTTCAGCCATCATCTCCAGCCAGGCCCGGGATTCGGGAAAAGGCGGGGCTGATTTGGTGCCCCCCTGCCAGGCCGACAGGATGTCCCCCATTTTCCCCCGCAGACCTTGGGGGGCCTTTTCTTCGAGCCAGTTTCTAACCGATACCCTGAACTCTTCCAGTTCCGCCATATCTCTACCTCGCTTTTTAAAACGGCTTTTATTTCAGGCCCAGACTTTTCTCGTAAATGTCTGAATTATTTTTTCAATAAGGAAGTATGATCTTGATCGGGAAGTATAGAAAATGAAAAGGAGTGGGTCAAGAGGAAAAAATGAAAAGAGTTAAAAAAGATAACATTTGAGACCCTTAAACGGTCTGGAATCAAAGCATCTTAGTTTTTTGGGGGAGAAATTATTTACAAGGCCGGAAAGAATGATTATAAATAACCCATGGTCTCAGTGAAAAGGGTAAAACCATTTTGATCAAATTACCGAGGAGGCAACTATGGGCCATCCACATAAGTTTATTATTTTCGCGCTTTTTTCTTTTTTGCTGCTCGCTTTTGCCCTGGAAGTGTCAGCCGGGGAAGAGCAGAAAGGAAAGCTTTTCAACCTGGACATTGAAGGGGGGCCGGTCTGGCAGTCAAAAAATGACGTGCGTATTCCCGGTAACAGCGGCAGTGAATTCTCATTTAAGAATTTGACCGGCACAGGTCCCTATGCCGCCGGTCGATTCACTTTCGATTGGGACTTCGGGGAAAGGCATGGGTTGCGATTGGTAGCCGCTCCCTTTCGGGTCGAAGGCACCGGCACTTTCAGCCGGCCCGTATCCTTTGCCGGAGAAACTTTTGCCTCCTCTATCCCCACCCGGGGCAAATATAAATTTGATACCTATCGGCTTGGCTATCGCTATCAACTTTACAATAAAAATGCCTGGACCTGGAAAGTCGGAGCTACCCTGTTAGTCCGTGATGCCGACATACAATTAATACAGAACGGCAAAGAGGCCTCAAAAAGCAATGTGGGGGTGGTACCGCTGTTACATCTTGCAGGACAATGGTCCTTTGCCAAAGACTGGCAGGCCCTCCTGGAATTCGCTGGCCTGGCCGGCGGACCGGGGAGGGCCTTGGATCTGGCTTTGAAAATTCAGTATGATCTCTCCGACCGATGGCAGATCAGTGCCGGTTATCGCAGCCTGGAAGGCGGGGTTGATACTGATGAGGTTTACAACTTCAGTTGGTTTCATTACGCTTTTTTTTCTGCCGGTTATCGATTCTGAAAATTTAAAAACCGTAGGGAGATTCATTCAGATCTGAAGGCCTTATCCTTCATTTTCCCTTGAAAACCGGTGTCCTCTTTTCCATCCGGGCGGTCAGGGCCTCAACGAAATCAGCAGTGGTAAAGGTCTCATTCAGTCCCTCGTTTTCCAGATCCAGGGCCGCGGTCAGGGTCTGAATAAAAGGCCGGTGGAGGGTGCGTTTGATCTTTCTTACGGCATAGCCGGCTCCCTGGGGGGGAATCAGCTTCAAGGCCCTTTCCCGGGCATAGGGCAGTAATTGGTCATGGGGTAAAACTTTATTAATCAGGCCGAGGTCAAAAAGCTCCCGGGCCGGAATACGTTCGGCAAAAAACATCATCTCCTTGGCCCGCTGAAATCCGATCATTCTGGGCAGGAGATAGCTGGAGGCCAACTCCGGGATGATGCCCAGGTCGACAAAGGGCAGGGAAGCCCAGGCGTATTCCGAGCAATAGATCAGGTCACAGCAGGAAAGGCACATGGTGAAGGCCCCGCCGACGGTGAGGCCGTTGACGGCGGCAATGACCGGCTTATCGAACTCCCACATCTTGAGGGTGAATTTTTTCTGAGCGATGTCCTTATGATCGAGCCGGGCCTTGACCTCCTCGCTCAAGCCTTCCAGTGCGGCTGGATTGAAATACCCCCCGCTGCTAAAGGCCTCTTTAGTCGGGTCATCCGAATCCGGGTCTTTGGCCCCGGTTAGGATCATAACCCCGGCCGAATCATCTTTTTCCATGGCCTCGGCGGCCAGGAAAAGCTCATAAAAGGTATAGGGGCTCAAGGCGTTTTTTCTTTTGGGCATGTTCAGAGTGACGGTGACGAGGCCGTTTTCCTCTTTTTCGTACTTTATTTCCTTGAAGTCCTTGACGTTCATGGCCCGGCTCCTTTACTGATAGATAATAATGCCCAATTCTAACGCATGCTCAGAGAATGGTCAAAGCCTATTTAAGTCCATCAACCAGGGAGGATACTATGTGCCCTTTCTGAACACTATTTCCTTTAAGGGTGTTTTCCAATTTTCAATCTACTGTGCTATGGTATAATCCTAACGTTACAAAAATCATATTAAACAAGATAAGTAAACAAAAGGGAGTAAGAGAATGGATAAACGTCTGGTAATGTTGGAGCGGCCGCAACTGAACGCTCCTTATATCTTAATCGGATTGAATGGCTGGCTTAATGCCGGTGAGGTTTCCACGGGCAGTATCGAATATCTGCGGCGCAAGGTTGGTGCCCAGAAATTCGCTTACGTCAATACCCCTGACTTCTACGTCTATCAAATCCCGACCTCGAATCCGGAATTGACCCTGCGGCCCAAAGCCCAAATAAGCGAAGGATTGGTAAAGAACCTTGAACTTCCTAAGAACGAATTATTTTTCTGGAAAAGCGGTATGGAGCATGACCTCATCCTTTTTCTCGGCTTCGAACCCAATCTGAATTGGCCTGATTTCTGCCAAATTATTTTTGAAGTGGCCCGTGACTTCCAGGTCCCGAGAATTTATTTTCTGGGCAGCTTTTTCGATCAGGTTCCCCATACCAGGGAAACCAGAATTAATGTCACCGTCAGCCATCAGCACATGAGATCTGAATTCAAAAACTTTACCCATTTCGGCGAATACCTGGGTCCATGCAGTTTCACGACCATGATGATTTTCCAGGGTCGTGAGCAGGATATAGAGGTTGTTGGACTCTCGACACGGTCCCCTATTTATATTAATGACCTGAATTCCAAGGCCTGTTACGACCTGCTGAAGAAGGTCTCAAACTTATTGGAACTTAGATTTGATTTACTTGACCTCAAAGAGGCGGGTGAAGAGTTGGTAGAAACGTTGGACAGGGCCTTCAGCGAGAATGCAACCGCTTTGGACCAGCTCAAAAAAATGGAGGAACTGTATGACGGTGTTTTCGGGAAAGAACCTACTTCCGGTTCCGATGAGGGCTATGATAAGCTGATGGAAGAAGTGCTAAAAATGAAGAGGGAAGGCCGCAAACCGCACTAAATCCTCGGCTGTCGATCCTTTAAAAGTCTGTTTATCAAAGACGTAATACACTCTTGTCCAAAATAGATTCTACCACAGAGCTCCGTGGTGAACCTGGTTTTGAAAAAACCCCCAACAGGGTTAAAAATCTAAGTTAAATCAACACAACACTTAAACCGTTTGAACCTTTTTGGACAGCAATGATTTTGGGTAATTGCGATCCGGAACGGATTTTTCTGGATAAGAACCTGGGAGATAATAAATAAAGGGGAGACCCCGGTCAAGGAGAAAAACCCTTAAGGCGATGCCTATCAAAGGGTTTTTGTCAACAACTAAATGCATGAGAAAAATGGGTCAGTTGGACAAGGTATTTTTCCCCTAAGGGAAGAGAGATGAGCCCATTTCTGCTAACAATATTTCTGGCCAGATTTGAAAATTTTAATTGAATATACGATAAAAGAGTATTAAGAACATTCTTCAATAATAGTTCTCCGGATTCCGCGACTCTTTTTCAAAAAAATTCAAAAGAGACTAAAAGATCTGGGAAAATAGGAATCTAAGAGGATGGATCATGGCGTGAAGGAAATAACTACTATTTTTGTCAAAAGGATGGCTTTCTTCCCCCTAAGCCTGTTAATCCTTTTTCTTTCCTTCCAGGGGGAAGGTTTCGCCCAAGGGAAGGCCATCAATCGAGAGAGGATCCTTTCCGAGATGCAGACCTCGGGCCAGGCCAGGATTATAGCGCAGTTTTCAACCCCCCGGATTAAAGAACTTACAGCGGCATCGCAGGGTCATAAGGGTGTCGTTCCCGGGGAAAAGCGATCCAGGGAAAAGGTCCGGCCGACTCTGACTGTGGATCAGACACTTTCCGGAGAGATAGCTAAAACCGTTGATAACGTCTTGGCCAAATTGTCAGGGCAGTCCTTTACAGTGAATCGCCGCTATGAGACGCTGCCTTTAATTACCCTGACTGTCTCCAAGGCCACGATAGACACCCTGGAGAAAATGGAAGAGGTGACTGCCATTTACCCGGATAAGCTGAACCATCTTCCCCAGACGATTAAAGGGGTAAAATCCGACAGCCAGGCTTCAGCCACAGGGCAAGGATTAATCCTGCCTCAATTGATGGACACGGTAAATATCATCGGTGCCCCCGCCGCCTGGGCCAGGGGTTATACCGGGAAAGGATGGCATGTGGCTATCCTGGATACCGGATTTCTGACCAGCCATGAATTTTTCTATGATAAAAATTTTGTGGAGGCTTGTTTTGCCCTGGGCCAATATGGCCAGGGGGATTGTCCCAACGGCAGTGATACCATGATCGGTTCAGGGGCGGCAGCGCAATATCCGAGCTTTTTCGGAAATTTTGATCACGGGACCCATATTGCCGGGATTGTCGCCGGGAAGAAGATGGATGGCAGTCTCAACGGCGTTGCCAAAGAGGCCGACATTATCGCCGTGCAGGTTTTTTCCAGAATTTACGATCCTGAATATGAAGATTACTATGTGGCCGTCTGGGATTCGGATATTATCAGGGGGCTGGACTATGTTTATAGCCTACGCGACACTTACAGCATTGCCGCCGTCAATTTAAGCGCCAAGACCTATTTATATGACGATCAATATCTCTGTGACGCCCAAAATGGAGCGATAAAAACCGCCATAGATCATCTCCGGTCCGTAAATATCCCCACGGCCATCGGTACCGGGAATAACGGACTTTGCGGTTTAGTTTATGCCCCGGCCTGTATCTCCTCGGCCATAGGGGTGGGGGCCAGCACAAGAAGCGGAGATATGAGGGCCTCTTTTAGCTGCTGGCATTCGGTCTTGCAGGACCTCTTTGCCCCGGGGGAATACATTTATTCCTGCGGCGGAAGCTCGAATACGGACTATAGATATATGACCGGCACCTCCGTGGCGGCTCCTCATATATCCGGAGCCTGGGCTATTTTACGCCAAAACCGGCCCAGGGCTACGGTCGATGAGCTACTTTCGGCGATAAATGCTAAAGGGGTTTGGATTGAATCCTATTGCCCGGGCGGGGGGTCCAAAGCAAGGATTCAGGTGGATGCGACTTTGGAGAACAAGACCATGCCCTGGTTGCAATTACTGCTTGAAGATGGATGATACCCCTTACAACGCCTGAAGGCCTGACAAGCCGGGATCTTTCTTTCGTGCGGGGAGCTTTGGTTATCTGTTATTTGGATAAAAGGGTGCCCTTACCATGGAACTTGCCATCCGCGAAATCCCCTTCATACCGGTCTCCATTGGCGTAGGTTAATACCCCCTTACCGTGAAATTTCCCATTTACAAAATTTCCTTCATATTTATTTCCACTGGTAAAGAAAAAAACTCCCTTTCCATGCATTTTTCCATCAAGAAAGTCCCCTTCGAATTTATTGCCGTTGGTCCAGGTGAAGGTGCCTTTGCCTGTGCGTTTCCCCCCAACAAAATCCCCTTCATACCTGGAACCGTTTACATCGGTTAAGATTCCTTTACCGTGGAATTTGCCGTCCAAAAAATCGCCTTCGTATATGCTGCCGTTGGCCCAGGTGAAGGTGCCTTTGCCCGTGCGTTTCCCGTCTACAAAGTCTCCTTCGTATATATTTCCGCCTGCCTCGGCGTTACTTTTCTTTTCCATTATTTTCCCCTTTCCGGTACTACCTTCCTATTTTTTCTTTCTCTGCCATTGAAATTCGAATACCTGACGGGCATTCCGCAAATCTATCCTTTCTATTTTCCTCCAAAATATCGAAGAATTCAAGAAGAAATAAGAAACATTGGCATTATCTTTATATTTAAAATGGGTGGGACACCGTGAGTCTTCAGGGGATCAATAGCTTTCCATATAGACTTGGGGGGTAAGGGGGATTTGAGGGGATAAAGATTGGGGAGAATACGTTTCAACACGGTTCGGAGACCGGCGAGCAGAGTACAAATCCCTCGCCATACCAGGAATTTTTGAAATCTATAAGGGTTTGATTGAGTAGATCTTTTTCCAGTTTATTATAAACAAATTCGATGCCCTGCACGTACACGACTTCATCTTCTTCTCTCGGTTCATCCAGAACCATTCCCAGCCTGGGACCGATTCATCCAAAACCCTGCTGAATTAAGCGAACGGACTTGGCCTCAAAATTTCTAAGGACCTTTAAAAGTTCAATCTTCGCTATCTCGGTTATCGTAATCTCAATCATCTTCTTCCCCTTTTTTCCATCAGTTGAAAATATAAGTCCGGATCAATAAAAATCAAGAGTGAAAATAAGCAGATAATCTGTTATACCGATTAACCGGATCACCAATAGGGAAAAAATGCGAATTTGTTTCCATCCGGAAAAGGACTTTCCGGCCGGTCCCCCCAGGGGGACCCTTGCAAAAGGTCACTGAAAGTGACCGACCGGTCCCCCCAGGGGGACCTTTGCAAAAGGTCACTGAAAGTGACCGGCCGGTCCCCGGAGGGGGATTGTACTCTGAGGTCGCCAGGGTCTACTGATCCGGAAAGTATACTTTCCGGAAGGAGAAAAAGTTTAAGGTCTAAAGGGAAAAAAAGCGGTATGAGATAAGATCAATTTTTAATTAATGAACTTGACACAGTGAGAAGCCGCTTAAAAAAAGGTTGAAGGATAGATTTTTGTGGATGATCCATTTCCTGGGGGAAAAGTTCGAAGTTTTCTTTGGGGGCTTCCAGCAAACTTTTAATGAGGTTGTCTGGGTGGGTGGCTTTTACGATAGTATAACTCAAAGGACTATTTTCTTTGTTAATCAGTTCCACAAAGCGTTCCAATCCGGAGTTGTCTGTATTCGTCAGGATCACCCCGATTGTCTCCTTATTTACCCAGCCTTTTATATCCGTTTCCCGTGTTCTATTTTTTAGAAAATCCATAAAAAGCTTAAGTTTCCCCCCCCTGGTTTTTAAGGGTTCATTAATATGAAACTGGATTATAGATAAGGGAGACTTGGAACGGTCTGCCCGGCGTTGTTCTTTTCTCAGTTGGTCTATAAATTCAGAGGAGGATAAGAAAGGTTTGAACGCTGTAGAAGGTGGCATGGTGGTTGCTTCTTTATTATTCCTTGTCGTTGTTTTCCACAACTGAATTTGTTCTCATCCCGAAAAATTTTTTTCGGATGGATAAGGAGGATGTAATTTCCCTCCTTTTTAATTTTATTATTTACAATATTCATGCCATAATTAAATAATTTATAATATCAACCAGATAACATATTTAAAAGATTGGATAGGAAAAGAATTTGTACGAATTTCTGTAAAAAAATGTACATTTTTTGTGCATGGATTTAATGGATGGGAATTGAAATTCTGTAGATTTGGGACCGTTAAATAATCCAAACTTTTATCAAATCCAGAAAATAATTTCACTATTCACAAATTAGTGTCCCTTCGGTCCCCATGCGGGAACCGGAGGGACACTTTTCAGTGACCTTTTTCATAAGACTATTCGAATGAGAACACAAAACCGGCAAGTATCATTCATGACAAGTCAGATCACCTCCAGAAATTGTTCCTGTTCGAAGGAATACAATTTCTCGATCAGGTACAAGACATAACTTTCACAGGTATCTTTCGTTTTCCCCGATGCCAGAAATCCTTGATACTCCCCGGGCTTATTAAAATCTATCCCTATCAACCCCCGGCAGGTGATATCCCCGAAAGTTTGATTGAAATCACCGACCATTTTTCCCGCCTGGAGGCGGGCCGTATTTCTGGCCTGTTTAGCCTTCTCTTTGTCGACCAGGGAGCATCGGTGTCTTAATCCGAGGTAAATAGCCGCCGCCGAAAGAGCTCCGCAAGGGGCATTCTGATGCCCGCTGATTCCCCCCATAAAGGGGATCCCCGCCCACAGAAAATCCTCATTTTCCATACCGTTTGTTTCCCACATAACTTGCAGGACCGCCGGGCCTCAGTGATATCCCTTGTGCAGATACTGCATGGCCCTGTTTTTTGCTTCTTCCAAAGACAATGTCGTTGCCATACTCATTTCCTTCCTGTAGTAAGTGAATTAGAAATTGAGAAATCAGGATAACTTTAAAAACCTTTTCTTGATTTCAGCATACTTGACCAGGGTAGCCATGGCCCTGGCCGCCGCTTCGGGCGAGTTGTAAGACGTGATTCCTGCATTCTCCATGGCCTGTTCCATATGTTTGCTGGTGAAGGCGATATCGTTCAGCCCCACGGTGACCACCGGTTTTCCTATCTTTTGTGGTATGGCGGTGAGCAGTTCAGCGGCCTGGTCTTGTAGCCTTTCCTGCTCCGCGTCCGAGGATTGGGAGGAATCGGCCCAGGTAAGCGGGGTATTACAGATCAGGCCGTCGATATAGTCGAGCCGGGCCAGTTTGTTCAGGACGCCGGTTTCCTGAAGGGCGGTGCGGTTGGATCCGGCAAAGTCCACCGGGTTTCTGGGGGCCGGGGCATGGGGAGGAAAGGCCAGGTCCGAGATGATGAATTTCATGTGTTCCTCTTTCAGTTCCGGTACCTCCATACCCATCGAGACACAGGTATCCGCCAAAACCACGCATAATCCCCCGGTCCCGAGAATACCTATCCTTTTTCCTCCCGGCAATGGCAGTCTGGTGAGAATCGCCGCCCCATCGAGGAGGCTGAATAATTCCTCCACCCGGATAAAACCGGCCTGTCGGCACATAGCGTCAAAAATCCTGTCTTCACCGGCGATCGAAGCGGTGTGGGACATGGTGACCCTGGAAACAGATTGGTTTTTTCCCGCCTTATAAATAAGGACCGGCTTCTTTCCGGCGATTTTTCTCCCGACCTCGAAGAGCCTTTTGCCGTCTTTTAAGCCTTCGATATACATGGCCACGACCTTTGTTTCCGGGTCTTCAGCCAGATACTCAAGGTAATCCGCCACCTCCAGATCGGCTTGATTCCCGGCGCTGATAAAGCAGCTTAAGCCGCAGCCTCTGACCGCCGCCGCCCGGGCAAAAATACCGCCGAAGGTGCCGCTCTGGGAGATAAAGCCGACGGATCCCTTGGGTACGCCGGTAGGAAGGGACAAATTCAGGTTGGCCGCGGCGCTGAATATTCCCATGCAATTGGGTCCGACAAAACGTATACCGCCCTGACGGGAAAGGCGGGAGACCTCTTCCTGCAGGGCTTGCCCCTGACTGCCGGTCTCCGCAAAACCGGCTGAAATGAGAACGGCCCCTTTGATCCCTTTTTGTGTGCATTCCCGCAGGGCCTGCGGCACCTGTTCAGCCCGGACCGTTATGACGGCCAGGTCTATGGGGTCCGGAACCTCCACCACCGACCGGTACACCGGCAGGCCGAGGATGGTTTTTTCTCTTGGGTTGATGGGGTAGATCGTTCCTCCGTACCCGTCCTCCTGCATGGTGCGGATGATGTCGTTTCCCCATTTAAAAGGGACACCCGAGGCACCGATGACGGCTACCGACCGAGGTTTAAAAATGGCGCGAAATTGTTCGCTAATATTTATCTTCAGAATATTTCCTCCTCCCCGTTTTCCTTTGGTCTTGAAGAAAATCAGGAAACCATTTCTTCAATAATATCCTTAACAGGTTTGATCGCTTTTATCAAGGCGCTGACCTGACCTCCTCCAAATGTTTTACCGGCATCACCGGGTTTATAATCCTTACTGAGATCCGCTCCGGAAGCCATTAATTGACGCATTTCCTCGTTGATCAGGGTCCGCATGGCTATGCCGAGCCTGGGCAGGAGCACCGTACCGCCATCGGCGCAATCAATGATGGCTTTTTTCCATTCCTGAGGGGCCGGGCTTTCTTCCGAGGCCAGAAAAGCGGTTCCGATCTGGACCCCCTGGGCACCCAGGGCCAGGGCGGCCCGAAATCCCCGGTGGTCGGCAATACCCCCGGCGGCTACTACCGGCAGGTCGACCAGGTCGCAGACCAAAGGGACCAGGATCATGTTGCTGGATTCGGGGCCGGTGGTTCGAAGCCCTCCGGATTCTGCTCCGGAAACGACAATCCCATCCGCCCCGGCTTCAACCGCTTTCAGGGCCAGGGGTGCGGCCAAAAGGACATGAAGCCCCTTCAATCCCAATTCTTTGATCTTGGGATAGATTTTTTTCGGTGCCCCGGCCGAGGTGGTCACGGTTTTGACCCCCGCTTCGGCCAGGATTTCCAGGATGGCTTCGTTGTTGGGATTCATGGCGATCATCAGATTGGCCCCGAAAGGCTTGTCGGTCAATTCCTTAACCGCAGCGATCATCTGCTTGACCTTTTCCAGGTTCTGTACGAAACCCAGGGCCAGCATCCCGAAGCCGCCGGCTTCGGATACGGCGGCTACCATTTTGGGATCGTTCAGTTCTCCGATGGGCCCCTGAATGATGGGGTACTTGCTTCCAAGGATCTCAGAAATTTGTGACATAAAAATATCCTTTCTTCAAAATATTTTTGTAAAACCAGCCCCTGAGGTATCTATCAAACCTATTTGAGTTATGGGAGAGCCCACAAGTCCTCAGGAATAATTGCTCCATTGTTCAGATTTTTATATTAACGTATCCTAAGAAACCGGTCAAAAACTATTTATTGTCCATCTGAAAATAGACTATCCGGATGAGAACTATTTTGGGTGGCCATAAGGATTTTAACAAATCTTCCTCCGGATTAATTCTTCCAAATAATTATTTAAGTAACAAGGCAGAATATCATCCAACTTATATACTTATTTTCAGACCGAAGTCTAAAAAAGTCTTGACTTTTTCAGACTTTAGTCTAATATGGATGTATGATTAAGAGAACGGCTATCGAGATTGTTGACGAGATTATTGAAAAAGATAAGAAGATGGCCTTTGTCAGCGGGCCCAGACAGGTTGGAAAAACCACCCTGGCCAAACAATATTTAACTCAATTCAGGCAGGGCCTTTACCTCAACTGGGATATTCCCACCCATCAAAAAAGAATTTTAACCGACCCCCTTTTTTTTGAAAAAGAAAACCGGGACCCGCGAAAACCTTTCTTAGTGATTCTGGATGAAATCCATAAGTATGCCAGATGGAAAAATTTCCTCAAAGGGTCCTACGATCAGGGCCAGGAGGATTTTCGGTTCCTGATTACCGGGAGCGGCCGGCTTGAACTTTTCAAAAAAGGTGGAGACAGTCTGTTGGGAAGGTATTTCAGCGTCCCGCTTTTCCCCTTGGGGGTGGGGGAATTAAAAGGCAAACTGATCACCCTGAAGGATTTTAAAAAAATGTTGGAATCACCCCCTTCCGCATCGGCCGAAGGCAAGGAGAAGTATTCCCATCTCTTCCGCTTCAGCGGATTTCCCGAACCCTTCGTCCGGGGAACCACCACCTTCTATAACCGCTGGTTTGCAGAGCGAAAAACCCTTCTCCTCCGGGAGGATATACGGGATTCCAGCGCCATCCGGGAGATTTCTCTTCTGGAACATCTGGCTCAACTCATCCCTGACCGGGTCGGAAACCCATTATCCTTAAATGCCCTCAAGATCGATGTCGGGGTGGCCTTTGAGACTATCCGCAACTGGATGCTGCTGTTGGAACAGTTTTTTTATCTCTTCCGCCTGGCTCCCTTCACCGGCCGGTTGACACGGACGCTTAAAAAAGAAAACAAGGCCTACCTGTTCGATTGGGTTGAAGTTGAAAACGAGAGTTTACGTTTTGAAAATCTGGTAGCATTGCACCTTTTGAAGGCGGTCCGGGTGTGGAAGGCCATGGGTGAAGGGGAACTCCGCCTCCATTTTATCAGGGACAAGGAAAAGAGGGAGGTCGATTTCGTGCTTTTCGAAAAAGGAAAACCCCTCTGCCTGGTGGAATGCAAGACCACGGAAGAGGGGCTCGCTCCCAACCTCCTCCATTTTCAGAAAAAATTATCCGTACCCATCGCCGTACAGGTCCTGCACAAAACCGGCGTTTGCAAGAAAATGCATATGGAAGGCTTGACCCAGTGGATTATCTCCGCCGATCAATGGCTTTCCCTATTTCCCTGAAAAATAAATTATAGGGCGTCACCCCGAAGGCATTCAGAACACATTCAGTGCGGGAGTTGCTGGATTTTTGGAGGCCATATTCAAAAAGGAGGTCTGACAAAGAACCAAATTATAAATTTTAGCCCAAACCTAACCTTTTTACTTCAAAAGGAAAATAATATTTTGGTCCGTATCGCTTCCTGGAATCGTGTAAGTTCCGTTTGTGAAAAATCGGAGGAGTTGAAATCACGATTGTCTAATGACCTCCTCCAGATTAAGTGTCCCAGCCTTATGAAAAACCTCCTATTTACTATAAACACACGTATGTTTGGAGGGCTTGAAATGGGTTTTTTCGGCAATTATTCCGCATTTCTCCCATGCTTCTTTAAAAATTCCATACGGACCATGCCAAGTTGTGGTGTTCGATCTTTTAGCAAGCCACTTTTTATAGTAACCACAATCGGTGGTATGAACTTTTGGGCCTGAAGCTCTGTGGATATCTTCATATACAACGTATTGAATACCAAATGTATTTTGAAATATCCCTTTTGGCGAGAAAGGCGCTTTGCAAGGACTCATAGATCTTTTTTGAAATTCTTTCTGTGTTAAAGGGTCGGATATTGTTCTACTTACCATCCCATACTTTGCATTCCTGTTTCCTTTAATAGCCCATTTCTCCTCAGTCCAACAAAGGATATCGTATAGCCGGACAGTCGTTAGTGGTATTGGTAGGTCAGAAAGTTTATTACCCATCTCTTTAAATATATCTTGATTACCAACAATATCATCTCTTGCAATTAGGATAGTTCGCAGGCCAACTTCAACTTGTTTCATTTTGGGGATAGTATCAATTCCTGTGAGAAATTCGACGACAAGTTTATCGAGAATAGGAAATAGATTCGGTCTCTTTAGATGTAGGATCTTAAATGTTTTTCCTAGTCCAATCCCTTCAAGGGATGTAAACTCCCGAAGCAAAGGTCTCACGTTTTTCTCAACATCCGACCATTCATTGTTTGAGAGTTTTCCGAGGTCAGTATTGCCAATTTTATGGAGAAACGATGAAAACACGGAACTATTATTCAATATGCGTTGACTTTCCGTGGGATCATATCGATTAATCATGGCATATAATGTATTGGCAGCAGAAATATCATTTTCTGTAATTTCGTCATCAATAGTATGGCAATCGTCAAATCCTCTGTACACCTCGATCTCACAATACTCCCTAATTCTATCTTCAGGATTTTTTAACACTATTCCATTTCCAAAACGCATTTCCATTTTCCAGTCCTTCCCTGAAAGAAGCGTTTCAATTAGTTGATAAAAAATTCCTTTTAATGGGTAGATTATAAAATAAGGGAAAGACAGAAGCAAGGAGGAAAATATGTACTATTCCAGACATATCAAGAAAAAAAAGTATGACAAAAGTTAATATAGACGAATTGGCGAGCTCCAATCCCGGAGAGGGATCTGTCTTTCATTTCTTTCGGAAAGTTTCCAGGAGGTAAGGAAAGGTTGCCATAAAAGGTAACTGGATGATAGGAGCCGGATGACAAGAGACTGTCATGTCCGGTTCTGTGAGGGCGTGAGGGTGAAATTCCCCCGGGCTACTCGACTCAGTAAAATCTATATGGCAATTAATTTGGATATCTGAAATTAGTATATTCTGTTAATAAGGGAAATATCCGAAAACAAATAAATCTATTTCCCATAAATATTTCTTACTTATATTGCTTGATTAAATGATTTCTGGTATTCTTAATTCGGAAAATTATAGGAATAAGAACTTTGTGTATTAATTGTTAGATGCAGCAGGGGAGGAATAATGAGATTGACGCATAAAACCATCACCTTACAGCAAGCGATTTGTGCTGTACGAAGTTACAACCAGGGTATTTACGGCAAAAGCGGCAGGAAGAACCTTGATATCGATAACGAAGGGATATCTATTTTCGAACAGGGTCTATCAAAGGACGATGATAAGCTCACTATGCAAATTGGATGGGTGGGGCGTGATTATGGTGGTACTGCTCATTCCATAGCGTCGAAGCAACTCCCTCCGAGAATCGCCAAGGCGATCCTTAATGAGTTTGAGGAATATCACAAACGTATTATTCAAAGGCTGCCATTGACTCAACTTGGAATGCCAGATTCAGAAATTAGTTATTTCTACAAGCCATTTCAGCAGACATTGACCACAGAAAAGCGCACATTCAAAAACTGGATCGTTTGGGGAACTAAAGTCTGGCATTTCTTGAATCCTAAAGCATTCCAAATTATGGATAGCCGAGCCAAGCGATTTTACCAAGTAAGTGCATCGTCCGATCCTGTTTCCATGTATGCTGACTTGCAGCGTAAGACGAGAGATCTCCTCCTGTCACATGAAGACTGGCTACCAGAATTGCGTGCTGCTGATAACGGGAATGCCTGGAGCGACCTCAAGCTATGGGACAAGGTTGCGTACGAAGTGGGAAATCTTGGGGTCAAATCTTAAATATTGACAAGGAGGAAGGAAATAGGTAAGGAAAGAGCCATGAGCCGACCTTTACGCATACAGTATCCCGGGGCGGTCTATCATGTGATCTGCCGGGGGAATGACCGGAAAGGGATATTCCGGGAGGATCAGGACCGGAAAACCTTTGTGGAAATATTGGAGGACAGCCGGGAAATCTACCAGGTCATTTTATACGCCTGGGTCCTGATGGAGAATCATTTTCATCTCCTTGTGGAAACCCCATTGGGGAATTTGGACCGGTTCATGAGACGGTTCAATATCAGCTATACCGGCTATTTTAATAGAAAATACGATAGAGTGGGTCATTTATACCAGGGACGGTATAAGAGCATTCTGGTGGAGAAGGAGAGTTACCTGTCACAATTATCCCGATATATACACTTGAATCCCATCCGAGTGAAAGAGATGGCTTCCAGGACTCCCAAAGAGAAGATGGACTATTTACTGGTCTATCCCTGGAGTACCCTGATGGGGTATCTGGAAGGGAGGTATAAGATAGCTGAAGTGGAATATGGAACGATTTTGGAAGAATTTGGGGGGGATAATCCCAAGGGACGACGGGCCTATCAAAAGAGGATAACAGAAGATATCCGAGAGGAATTAATGAGCCCCGGAGAAATAGTAGGGCAAAGTATTTTGGGAACGGAAAATTTCATTGAGCGGATCAAGACCGACATTTTAGGCCAGGAGATGGATAGAGAACTCAAGGGAGGGAGACAGCTAAAAGGGTATAAAGCCCGCCAAAAGGTCTTAACAGCATTAATCAAGGAATTGGGAATATCAGAGGCGGCCTTATTAGCCGAGAGGGGAGATATAAGGGGATTGGCTATGGAACTGCTCTACCGCGTTGGGGGGCTGACGGGAGTAGAAATTGGAAAGATTTATAAAATAAGTTACAATGCGGTCAGCCAGGAACGGAAACGGTTGATGACGAGGATGAAGGGGGATCCTAATCTGGAGAAAAAATATTGGTCTTTGTTGGAAAAAGCGAGAGGGTCCTTGTCATTAATTAAGATTTGACCCCTTACACTTTCGTTGTAGCTGGACCAGGCAAACTTTGTACGTTCGTAACACACCATACATACTCGCAGGTGATGGCTGACCACCGTGGCTTGACCGATACGCAAAGACCTGTCCGATAAGGGGAAATAGTTTGAAATGTAGTCGGGCATTATAAGTTTTCTTATTGTTGGTTCTATACTCGGCCATTTTCTGATTATCTTCAAAATTTTCCCGGCTCTGTCATAAGAACTTGAGGCAGGTGATAGCCCAAGGACTCTTCTGTGCATGTCCTGGACACTTTCCAATGGAAAAACCAAAGGGAATGATTTCACGGCTCTTTTATTCCCCTCGTCGGTGTCTAAGGAACTTTTTCGAAGACTCAGCGGGGTACTGACCGGTTTAATTCTACTACCCGGCTCCCCTTTCATTTCATGGTACCTCGTAATTGATCTCAGAGCAATGAACGAAAAGATGTCACTCATTGGAAGCCCCGCTTTTTTGCCGAGTCCGCTTAACGTTTGGTCGTCAATGGGTAGAATAATTTTTTGTACATTGTATTCGGTTTTGACGAATCCCAAGGGTCTATCCATATACATCAAATTTCGAAACAATGATACCAGAGATGAGGCAACAAACTTTATGCTGCTACCATCTACCGTATCTTTTGTTGCATTTTGGGGCATTTGATATCCATATTTTGTCCGTTCATTTTCTTTCATAAAAAGATGTTTTGCATGCTTGTTAAACATTCCCTCGTAGTCCGATATTATGTGATGCCATGTAAAGATAAACTGTCGATGATCCGGTGTTAAATACGCTCGAAATAATGGAATCCCCTTACCAGGTGGAGATGGTGTTGATAACTCGGCTTCACATTTT
>JBFMBU010000079.1:0-3987 GCA_040755035.1 Thermodesulfobacteriota bacterium | reverse complement strand
GCGGGTCACCGGAGCCGTATCTTTCACAACCAGATGGAACAAGTGCCAGGCATGGTCCGGCAGGGGAACATGCACCAGCGGCAAATCGATACAGTCAATATCGGAAAGCCGCTCCAAATAAAACCGGGCGCAACGCTCCCGTTCCTGGCGCAGGGCCTCTGCCCGCTCAAGCTGGGCCAGACCGATGGCCGCCGCCACATCGGGCATGTTGTATTTGAACCCCGGGGCCACCACATCGTATTCCCAGGACCCTTTTCCGGAGGTATAGCGCTCCCAGACATCCCGGTTGATCCCGTGAAGCCGCATGGTTTTCACCCGATCCGCAACCCCTTGGTCGGCAATGACCAGCATCCCGCCTTCACCGGTCGTAATGGTCTTGTTGGCATAGAAGCTGAAACAGGCCACCTCTCCGAGACTTCCGATCAGTTGGCCGTTGCATCGGGCCGGAAAGGCGTGGGCGGCATCCTCCACCACCCGAAGGCCGTTTTTCCGGCAGAGGTCGAGTATTCCCTCCCCGTCGTCCCGGATCAGATCGACCGCCTGCCCGCCATAATGGACCGGTATCAGCACCTTTGCCTGGGGGTGCTGTAAAATCGCTTCTTTCACCATTTCCGGGGTAATCAGGCAGGAGCCGTATTCCACATCCAGAAACACCGGGTCCGCGCCCAGATACCGCACCACCTCCGCCGTTGCCGTAAAGGTCATGGTAGGCACCAGAACCCTGTCCCCCGGTCCGACGCCCAGGGCCTCCAGCGCCAGGTGCAGGGCGGCCGTGCAGGAATTCACGGCCAGGGCATGCCTTGTTCCGACAAAGGAGGCAAAGGCTTCTTCAAAGCGATGGGTTTTCCCGGCTGTAGTCAGCCACCCGCTTTCCAGTACCTCTTTCAGATAGGTCAATTCATTGCCGTCGCAGACAACCCTGGCAAATGGAATCTGATTCATTCATTCGTCCTTATTCTGGAAATTTCCCGCAAGACATCTTTACCCAAAGGGGCTTTGAGCGGAAAAGAGTCTGTTTGATTGATCGGGTCTATTGGGTCTGTCTGGTTTTTCCTGTTTGTTCGGGTAGAAGCCCTTGAGAAAAATGGTTAAGAATAAGCGTACCCTTCCTGTTGAGAATTTACCGGTTTTTGCTATGGGCTCAAATCGGTAAAAATGGTCAGGCCGGCTCAACCAAGTCCAGGTGATTTGAAAGAAATGATATGACCTTTTCCGGATTCCGGGTATCCGTGGGGAGGTTGACCACGGTTCGGGCCAGCAGTTCGGCCACAGGAAAGTTTCCGGTTTTGAACCTCCAGCGCTCCAGGTCCTCGGTTACCGGATGTAAAGGAGAACAGAACCAATCGCCTAAGGGCACCCGGGCCTTTTCGGCCGCGGCCTGGAAGACCGGGCGATCGCTGACCTTTAAGGGATATTTTAGAAAGCTGTGGTTTTGGAAAAAATTCCGGCCCACATGGTTCTTACCCTTCCCTTCCAGAAAATCGGTGTACATTTCGGCATTACGGCGGCGCAGGCCCAAGAGTTCATTTAATTGATCCAGAGCCCGTAATCCTTCCCGGGCCTGAATCACACTCAAACCTTTAAGATAATTTTCAGGCATGGCCGTACCTTCTAATTCGCCTCCCTGGGAAGATCCCAAGATCAGGTTGTAACGGCTCAACCATCGATACAAAGCCACCAGCTTCCAATAGCTCCAGTCCCTGATTAAACCTCTACCTGACCAAATCAATGCTTGAAGCAGGAGGGTCTGTTGTAATTTGGGGGCCTTTTTTTCTTTTTCCAGGGTTTCAAGCTTTGGCAACAGGGACTCGTTGTTCACCACAGCAAAGCCTCCCAAGCCCGTGGAGAACGGTTTGTTCCACTGGGTGCTGAAGAAAGCGGCGTCACAGTAGGTCCCGTTGGGTTTTCCCTGATAGGTGCCGCCGAATCCGTGTGCGCAATCCTCTATGGTAAAAATATTCTTTCCCCTGGCCATCTCCACTACCTTATCCACATCAGCCGACAAGCCGTAGGTGTTCTGACAGAGGATCACCCGGGTACGACCGGAAAAAGCCTTTTCCAGCTTCTCCAGGTCCGGGGAGAAGGTCTCGGGACGAACATCCACATAAACCGGGACCGCTCCTGCATAAAGAATGGCATTGGGAACCACCACACACGTATAGGCAGGTAATACCACCTCATCCCCCGGCCCCACTCCCATGGCCCGTAATAGGGCATACAAGGCTACTCGGCCCTTCCAATAAAGATAAACCGAGGAAACGCCACCTAATTTTTCGGACAACTTTGAAACATATGCCTGAATCAGCGTTTCCATTCGTCTTTTATCCTTAATTTCCAGTAGAGTTAAAAAATATCAGAATTCTGAGGCGAAACGGCATTGGGATGGGATGGCAGGTATGCTAGCCTCTTCAATGTTTACTGTGTAAATGGTCTGTCTGGTTTTTCCGTTTTTTTGGGGTTAGAAGTCCTCGAGAAAAATGATTATGGATAATAGCACCCTTCCTGTCGAGAATTTACCGATTTTTGCTTTGAGTGGAAATCGGTAAAAATGCAAAGGCTTTTTGGCACGGGTTACGCGGAATACACGGTTATGTCTGGTCTATTCAGTCGTTTGGTTTGTTTGGTTTGTTTGGTTTGTTTGAGCGGATATGGGTAAAAAGAAACGCCCTGGCCCTCCCTTTTCCCTTCTCTCTTCCCTATCACCTTTTTGAACGCCCTTAGACCGGCCTTTTTAACCCCAAAAAACGCATTATAAGCCCCAATTCGGGGGCTTAATTGACCTTATCTCCCTATAAATCAAGTAATTGGCATGGACCGACCCTAAAATGGAATTAAAAGAAAACCGGGCGAATAATGTCCAGGTCCTTTCTTGATTGACAGATTCTCAAAGATACTCTAAGATACTTTCCATTAAATGGAGGGTTCAATGGGCCGGGGTAAACTTTTCCAATGTGAAATAACCGTTTCATCCGGGGTTAAAGAAAAGCTTTCCCAAAAACACGACATCGAGATCTGGGAGATTGAAGAAATCGTCTATGACGATCCCAACGCCTTCTCTATAAAATACCAGAAATGCTATTTTGTCTATGGGCAGACGTCATCCGGCAGATATCTGCTGGTGCTGGTAAGAATTCTTGAATCAGAAGAAATTAAAAATCTAAGGGTAGAAAGCGATAGTGGGTTTATTAAAATAATTACTGCAAGGGAAATGAACGAAAAACAACGAAAAACCTACCGGAAAAAGAAAGGAGCCAAATCATGACCAAACCAAAAAAATTATCAAAAATCCCTCCCATGAATGATGAAGAATTGGCCGATTTCTGGGAAAAGCATGAGCCCGAAGCCTTCGACGACTGGGAGGAAGGAGGTTTGGATTTCAAACGACCTCCCAAGAAACTCATACAGCTGCGCCTTGACCCTCAGGATGTCAGAATCATTGATAGAGAATCCAAGCAATCGGGCATTGACAGAGCACAACTCGTCCGTTCCTGGGTCAAAGAAAAAATAAGCCACTTAGAAAAAAGGTGAAGCCTACCCAAAATTGCCTTAAGCGGATATGGGTAAAAAGAAACGCCCTGACCCTCCCTTTTCCCTTCTCTCTTCCCTATCACCTTTTTGAGCGCCCTTAGACCGGCCTTTTTACCCCCAAAAAACTCCCTTTAAGCCCCAATTCGGGGGCTGAATTTATTTTATCTCCCCATAAATCAAGTAGTTGGCATGGCCCCAAAAAGCCTTCTAATTAAGTACATTCCTGCGTTTTAAGTAGATTGTATACCGTTTTTCGGGACATATCTAATTGCTTTGCTATTTCAGTTTGACTGAATCCACGCGCCAACAGCTGCTCGACAAGAAACCTTTTGGCCTTTCTGGTTTCCGGCCTCCCCAATAAGCCGCCCTGTTTAATTTTTATTTTGATCTCTTCCAGGGCTTCCAGGCTGCATAACTCAACTTCAACACGAGAGGCTGACCTGCTTTTCATTCCTAACC
>JBFMBU010000078.1:0-2080 GCA_040755035.1 Thermodesulfobacteriota bacterium | reverse complement strand
GGCCAAGGCCTCCCGGATCTTTTTTCCATCGGTACTGCCGGCCTTTTCCAGTCCTTCTTTCAAAATATACATAGCCGTGTAACTATAGGCGGCGTCGCTGGTAGCCACCTTTCCGAATTTTTTCTTCATGTTGTCATAAAATTTCACGGCCCCGGGCAATTTCATGTGTCTGGACATATAGGCCGAGTGAAAAGCATATTCGGCCATCTTTCCCAAGGCATCGGTAAAAGAAGGATCGAGAAACCCGCCGGATCCGTGAATGGGTTTATCGAAATTCATTTCTTTCATGGTCTTGACCATCATGATGGCGTCGGTCACATAAGGATAAGCGACGACCACGTCCACATTGGCCGCCTTCAGTTTTCCGATGCTCAAGCTGAAGTCGGTCGTGTTCGGAGGATAGGGCAAGTCAGCGACGACTTCAAAGCCCATCTTGGGTGCAAGTTTCTTTATTTCTTCAGCCGCTGATTTTCCATAAAGAGTCATTTCATATAAAAGGCCTATCCTTTTGGCCTGATTCCCTGCCTCTTTGCTGATGTCCATAATCGCCTGCATGGTATCGATAGCATACCGGCTTGAATTGGGGATGGCACGGAAAACATATTTAAATCCTCTTTCGCAGATGTTGTTCGCCGTTCCTCCCTGCACAACATAAGGAATCATATATTTTTCAGCGACCTGGGAACTGGTGTAAATGACCGAACTCATGTATCCGCCAAGGATCGCCACTACTTTTTCGTCCTTGATCAGACGTTCAGCCTGAGCAATTCCCACTTCCGGCTTCATTTGATGATCCGCTAAAATTAACTCCAGCTTAGCCCCGCCCAGTGATTTTATTCCTCCGGCCGCGTTGATTTCAGACATAGCCAGTTCGGTCCCCATCTTGACATATTCCGCCACCGGGGCAGCCTGGCCGGTCAAGGGAAGCAACAATCCCACTTTGATACTTTTTTCTGCGGCTGAGACCGCTCCCGAAAAAAGAACCACCGCCATCAAAGTTAAAAATACCGTACCCTTAGCCCACATTCTTTTTTCCATCTTTTTTCCTCCTTTTTTTTGATCTAATCCAAAAAATAATCCCTTTTCATGGAAACCGTCAGACCGTCGCTTTCTCTTAAACGCTGAAGCAATCCTTGGATATTGGGCATTTCGTAATGATAAAAAAATTGAAAGGTATAAAATTTGCCTTGATAGAAATTTATTTCGAGGTGTGAAAGATCGGAAGCCAGGGCTTTTTGTACGGCTATGGCCTGGAGCAGCCATTGCCAGCCAATGGCAATGATTCCGAACAAGTCAAGATACAAGGTGGAGTCGGCCAGAAAAATCGCTTTTTTCCCTTCGGTATTCAAACCGATCAGATAGGAGGTGATTTCTTTTAAAGAATCCAAGGCTTCATTTAATTTTCTATTGTAAGGCGCCAGTTCGCTGAAAGAGCCGGCCTTGTCTATCGTTTTCTGGACTTCTTCAATAAAAAGGGAAAACGCCTTTCCCCCCTTCATGACGACTTTCCTGCCCAAAAGGTCCACTCCCTGAATTCCGGTCGTTCCCTCATGAATGGGATGGATCCGTGCATCCCGGTAAAATAATTCCAGCAAAAATTCGTCGCAATAGCCATAACCGCCCAAACACTGGAGACCCTGGCTGACCGAGAGGATTCCCCTTTCCGAAGGATAGGTCTTGGCCACCGGCGTCAATAGGTCCAACAATAATTCCACCCGCTCTTTTTCCTCCCCTTCGCTAAACTTGGTCCGGTCCACATATTGGGAGCATTGCAACAGCAGGGACAGGGAACCTTCGGTTATCGCCCTTTGGTAAAGAAGCATCCGCTTCACTTCGGCATGTTCGATGATCGGGATGGGAGGGGCATTAGGATCTTTGGCGGCGATAGTGCGACCCTGGAGACGTTCCCGGGCGTATTCCAGGGAAGCATAATAAGCCGCCGAGGCAATTCCGGCCGCCCCGATACCGACATTGATCCTGGCTTCGTTCATCATCTGAAACATGTAAGACAAACCCTGGTGGGGCTGACCTACCAGGTAACCCCGACAATCATTATTCTCCCCCATGCTCAACTGGGTGA
>JBFMBU010000077.1:0-26280 GCA_040755035.1 Thermodesulfobacteriota bacterium | reverse complement strand
GAATCAAACTTTGCTGGACTGGCCGGGAGGTCGATAGACCGACCTCAAAGAGAACCCCCTTCGGGGGCCGGGATTGGGCGACAAATCACCCTTTGGACAATCTCCAGAAAAGACCCCCATGATCCTCTTATGTCTATTTTATTTTGAGACCATTAATAACCCATTATGATTCATTTAACTCACAGGAGTCGCTAATGTCCAGGAATAAAAAATCCGATCCCTTCGATCAGGTAGATTTTCGGATAAACCAGGAACCATTTTATCTGTCCCAGGGAAATGAGATCGCCCTTTTCGAGGCGGCTCATAAAAACAAACTGCCGGTTCTCCTAAATGGTCCGACCGGAAGCGGAAAAACCCGGCTGGTGGAATACATGGCCTGGCGGTTGAACCGACCTCTTTATACCGTGGCCTGCCATGATGACCTGAGCGCCAATGACCTTACCGGCCGCTATATCATCAAGGGAGATGAGGTGAAATGGATCGACGGTCCCTTGCTCATGGCCGTCCGCGAAGGGGGACTGGCCTACTTAGATGAGGTGGTTGAGGCCAGAAAAGACGTGACCGTAGTTATCCATCCCCTGACCGATCACCGGAGGTTTTTGCCGGTGGAAAAGCGGGGGAAAATTTTTCATGCCCCCGATGAATTCATGCTGGTAATCAGCTATAATCCCCATTACCAGAGCGTGCTCAAGGAACTGAAACCCAGCACCCGACAACGCTTTGTATCCATCAATCTAAGCTGGCCCAAAGAGGATCTGGAAATTCGCATCGTCACCCGGGAGGCCGGTGTGGAGGAAAATACGGCAGAGAAACTGGTCAAGGCTGCCAATCGAATCCGGAACCTGGTCCATCAGGGACTGGAGGAAGGAGTTTCCACCCGAGAGCTGGTTTATGCCGCGGTCCTGCTCAGGAATGGTCTTCCGGTCAAGGATGCTTTGCAGGGGACGATGATCGAACCCTTGACCTATGATGAAGATTTGAAAAAGAGTATTGAAGAGGTGCTGAAAAATTATTTCAGTTTTTAAAAAGGGTTTAGAGGCAAGGTAGTAGTAACTTACGAATAGAATTCTATGCAAACTGCATAGAATTTATTCTAATCACCGAATTTACCCGGATCGAATGAAGTATTTTCAAAAATCCGTTTTGGTTCCGGCTGGTCCGGGTTGAGTATAAGGCCGGGGTGGAAAATGGGAAAAGAGTATTGAACCATTATTTCTTCTGCGCGATGAATTTAAAGATGTCCGATGAATCATTAAATACCGATTCAAAAACCGCAACCGGCGTTTCCGTAGAAGAGGATTTGATGGTCCGCTTCGCTGAGGCCCTCACCCCCCTGATCGGCCGTTTCGGTTTAGACGGGATCGAAACCATCGGGGTCCTGGCCGCCCGTTTGCGGGAGCAGGATGCGGGGGCTGTCCGCTATTTAATGGAGAAAAGCCCTTCGATTGTCAAAGGCCTTTTACCTTTTGGAGAAGAACGGGTCCTGGAGGTTTTCGGTCTGGCCCACCGGCTTTTCCATCTGGGTGGGATGGGGGTGGTCCGATTTATAGAAATCAGCCCCCGACTCCTGGAAAAGGGAGACTGGGAAACTCTGGTCCGAAGTGTCGATCTCCTAAGCGGGCTGGCCGAAAAAAATACCTCTCTGGCCTGGACCCTGCTGGAGAAAAGTCCGCAACTGATGGGGGTCGGAGGATTTTCCCTTCTGGAAGAAACGATCTTCTATAGCGCGGCCTTGGCTCAGGCCTCCCCGGCCTATGCCCTGAGGTTTCTGGAATGGAGTCCGTCACTTTGGGAGCAACTGGTTTCCATCGGCGGTCCTTCCTTGGCCTTGACCATTTACCGTCTGGGAAGCCGAATGGCCTACCAGGACTGGGAGTGTGCCTTTGAATGGGCCAATAAGGCCCCGATCCTGGCTGAAGAATATTATTCCAAGGGTGAAGAGGGATGGTTTGTCGACCTCTGCCAAAAGGAAAACCGGGCCGAACCGCTTTTTCCTCTTTTGACATTAACCTTTCTGGAGACCGCAATTCCTATCCTTCCCTTTTTCGGCCGCTCCGGTTTGGAGCAGGTGCGTAGCTTGGTGGCGGAAGTGGCCGAATCGGATGGGGGGGAAGCGCTTACCCTTTTAAGAGAAACACCCAAAATTTTAAAGGCCCTTCTGCCATGCCTTTCCCCGGCTCAGGTGGCCCGACTCTATGACGAAGCCAAAAATCTGGGTCGGCTTGACGCTGCTCTGGCCCTGTCTTTTCTCTCTTCGGTTTCGGCGCTGGTCTCCCGGATGGACTTCGACGGTTTATTGGCTCTCTCTCAAACCGTGAAAAAGATCGCCGGATCCGGCCTGCGGCTGGCCGAGGCCTTTTTACGTTCCGCCCCGGCCCTGGTGGAAAAAACCGATTCTGAAACCCTGGAAAAAATTATCGAAGAGGTAATGCCCTTGGCCGCCATATCCTGGGAAACGGCCTCCCGTTTTGTAATCAACAGTCCGGATCTGCTCGATATTCTGGGGAGGGAAGGGTTAGAGGAGTTCGGAGGATTTCTGGAAATATTGTCTAAGGAAAGTGTTACGGCCGCCAATCAACTCTTGGACAATGGCCCCGAACTCTGGGAAGAACTCCTGAAGCTCGGCGGAGGTTCTTTGATATCAGAAATCTTTCTTCTCGGCCGGGAGGTTGCCGGAAAGAATGCCCGCGTCTGCACCAGCCTCATTAACCGCAGTCCGGAATTGATTAAAAAATCGGGATGGGAGGGGATGAAAAAGGTAGGGGCCTTGGCCGCCGAACTGGGGGGAAGCAGTTGGACCACGGCCGTGACCCTGGTGGAAAACGCCCCCCTTCTGCTGGAGACGTTAACCTTCAAGGATCTGGAAAGGCTCTCGGACCTGGTCCGGAAGTTAAGCCGCGATAACAGCTATGCGGCGGTAAGTCTCCTGGAAAAAGGCCCGGATTTTATAAAGTGTCTGGGGGATCTGGGTGCCGGCGACAAAGCGAGGGATATCTATTTTCTGGTCAGCGAAGCCGCTCTCCATAACGGGAGGATGGTTTCGGGGTTTTTAGAAAGGGGCCCCCAACTGTTTGCCGACCTGGGCCGGGAGGGACTGGAAAAGCTGATCTCCCTCCTGGTTCAACTTTCAAAAATAAACGTTCAAATCGCCGTTCGTTTCCTGGAATTAAGCCGGACCTTTTATAGCCGGCTGGGCTATGAAGGTATGGAGGAAGTGTCCAAGCTGATGATCTCCCTGGCCCGATCGGACTGGATGGCTGCTCTTTCCCTTTTGGAAAAATCTCCGCAATGGATGGAACGGTTAAGTCACTTTGGAGGGGAAAAAGTTTATAGAGCGGTTTTTGATCTGACGGCCAAAGTAGGTCTGACCAGTCCGGCAGTGGCGGTGAGGCTTTTGGAAAAAAGTCCGGAGTTAATTAGTTGGGTCGGTCTGGAAGGGTTTGGACATATCGCCGTCTTTATGGAAAATACAGCGGAAGCGGATGAAGCAAAAGCCCTGTCTTTTTTGTCCAGTGATTCTCCCTCCTGGATAGATTTTATGGAGAATATCCCCAAGGGATTGGAGCTTCATTCCGTCAAAACGATCCTTTCCCATTATCTCAAGGCCCTCCTGGGCCGACGAATCGAAATCGCCGAAGGAGAAGAGGCCTCTGGAGACGGTCAAAAAATAGTTTTACCCCGCCGTATCCGCGAATTTCAGGATCAGGAAGATAATTTTCTTTTATATAAAGTGGCGGCCACCCATGAGGAAGCCCATTTGGAGTATGGAAGCTATGAGTTGGACCTGTCCCGGATGGAAGACTGTCTGCGGGAACTTGATTCCAGATACGGTCGAATTCCCGGGGAGGAGGGCAGCGATTTGGAGCGGTTCTGCCGCTGTTTCCCCGAAGCGGATCTGGCCGCGGATTTGTTCAATCTCCTGGAAGATCGCAGGATTGAAAAAAGACTGAGCCGGGAGTATCCGGCCCTGGGAGAGGTTATTGCCCGGATGAACCGGCACTGGATATCCAAAAGGCCATCAGCGTTGAAAATGACTAATCCCAAACAGAGGGTGGTGGAAATGATCGGCCAGAACTTGAAGGCCGGAAAATCTTTTTCTGAGGCCGACTTGCCGACCCGGACGCTTTTGAAAAAAATGGAGGAGGAGGAAAAACGATTGGATACTCCGGCGGCCGATGTCCACGAATCGGCACGATTGGCCGCCGATCTATATGTTTCGATTGACAGGTTGTTTTCAGAACCCTACCGGCGGCCGGTTCAGCCCCATTCCAAACCCCTGGATCAGGAGAAGGTGGCTCGCAATATCGGCAGCTTCGGCAAGACCTCCCAGCATATCCAGGATCGCCTGGGGGGCAAACCGGGACCGATTGGACAGCGTCGCCAGGAGCAACCCGAAGCGGAAAGCGGAACTGCCGGGGAAACACAACCCAGCCCCAACCGACCGACTCAGGAGAATATCCTGCAGCGGAGACAGCCGGGCAGCGGATCGGAACGTACTTTTCAGGGGCCGGCCGGAGGCGGGAAACAGGAATCCGTTGATTCGGAAACGGAAGCGGAAGAGACCGGGGCCGTAGGTGAGGCTATGAAATTCGATTCCCTTGAAAAGATCGAACGCCTTTTAAGGGCCTTATACCGGGAAAAGGGGGTTACCCCCAGGGAGATGGAACGGCGCTTGGAATCCATGAACCGGAATGAGCTTTTTCTCTTTCTCAATCATCTCGAAGCCTCTTTTTCCAGAAAGACGGAATTGCCGAGCGAAAAAGGGACCTTTCTTTACCCGGAATGGGGGGAGGACATCCAGGACTATCGAGGTAACTGGGTCCGGGTCCGTGAACAGACCCTCAGCGGAAAGTCCCTGGCTTTTTACCGGAGGACCCTGGATAAGCATGCGGGTCTTCTCAAAAAGATCAGACGGGAGTTTGAATTGCTAAAACCGGAGGGGTTCATTCGCAGAAAACGTCAGTACGACGGCGACGATATCGACCTGGAGGCCCTAGTGGATTTCTGGTCCGACCGCAAAGCCGGTTTATCCCCGGCGGAAAAACATTACACCCTGACCCGCAAAAAAAAGCGCGATATCGCCGTGGCCTTTCTCATCGACATGAGCCGCAGCACCAAGGGTACGGTCATCGAGCAGGAGAAAGAGGCCTTGATCATCATGTCCGAGGCCTTGAACGAGGTGGGGGACGTCTTCGCCGTTTTCGGTTTTTCCGGAGACAACCGGGACAATGTGGACTTCTTCCGCATCAAAGGCTTTGATGATGCTTATGACCAAAAGGTCAAGAAAAGGATTTCAGCCATATCCGACCGCTTTGAAAACCGGGACGGGGCCGCCATCCGCCACAGCATCGGCAAATTGCGGGGACGTCCGGAAGGGACCCGGCTGCTGATATTGTTAAGCGACGGCAAGCCTGTGGACAAGGAGTATTCCGGCCAATACGCCATCGAGGACACCCGATTAGCCCTGAAGGAGGCCCAGCACCTGGGGATAAAGACCTTTTGCATCACCGTGGACCAGGAAGCGGCCGAATATCTGCCCCGCATGTACAGCCACAGCCGCTGGACGGTCCTGGACCGGGTGGAAAAACTGCCGGAAAGAATCACCCGCATTTACCGGACCCTGACCACTTGATCCCTTTTATCTTTTCACCTTGACCGGTAGGCATAGCTGTTTTATAGTTTTAATCATTTATAAAAAGAAAGGGGAAATTCAATGGAGTTTACCGAACTGCTTGAGAAACGAAGGTCCGTTCGGGATTACGAGGATAAGATGGTCCCCCTGGAGACGATCCAGGCCATCATCGCCGACAGCGTCAAAGCCCCCAATGCCGGGAACCGACAGCAATGGAAGTTCATCGTGGTCAACAACAAGGCCATGATGAAGCGGATTTCCGATGCCAGCAAGGCGGTCATTATCGCCGGTATTGAGAAGAATCCGGATTCACCGATGAAGGGGTATCTCGAGACCCTGAAAAAAGAGGATTTCAATGTCTTCTACAACGCCCCCTGCGTGGTCTTCCTGGTCGGGCCGGCCAAGAACCCGACCATCGCCCAGGACTGCGGATTGCTGGCGGCCTACTTCATGCTTTCAGCCGCCTCCCGGGGTCTGGGGACCTGCTGGATCGCCCAGGGGGCCGAGGCGCGCGATCCGGAACTGCTGAAGGAACTGAACCTACCCGATGGTTTCCGTCTCTGGGCCCCGATCATCCTCGGCTATCCCAAGGCGACTCCCGCCATGCCGCCGCGTAAAGAGCCGGATATCCTAAAAACCATTTCCTGAGTAGTTGTCGACTAATCGGTTTACGTCTCAGGCAAAAAACTTCCTTCGGGAATCCGATTAAATTCTTGCCCAACAGACCCCTCTGAACCCCGGACAGGCTCAAAGGCTCAGGGGAGTCTGTTGGCTTTTCCTGTTTAGTTCAATGCCACACGCTGCAGCCTGATCAGTTCTTTTCTTCTTTACCTTTACCCTTAAATTTAACACTATGCGCCCTCTTTACTACCCCTTGCTAATTTCCCTTGACTTTTTCCTCTTTATGAAATATGCCGATAAACAGTTCCCATCGACAGCAGTCCAACTACCGGAAGCGGTTCAATTTAAAAATAAGCTTCATTCCAATAATACAACATTTTTTTAACATCCTATTCGAGTAAGCGTAAGAGAAGACCTAACTCTTGTTACCAAGGTGTGGCGGGGAAAGTCCTTACTTTTTCCGGCCTATAATAGTTTTTTCCCTTTGGATAAGACGCTGGAGTCTTGGGTGGCCTGTGTGGCGCAGGTCCCGGACGGATTGGGCTAACACTTCATCGAGTGAGGTGCCATTATGGGAACGAAAAAAGTGAAGAAGACAGGACTGTTCACCTTCGTGGCCGTGATAGGTGCCATACAGGGGTTGTCAGCGGTGCTTGGTCAGCCAATCAAAGACGAGGTCGCCGGTGGACCCCTGTCATCCTCCTGGTCTTGGGCGATTGGAATTTCATCCGTCAAGGACAAGGATACCCCTCCCTCGAATACAGAAAACAACCCTGTTCCACCGGCTATCCGGCGAAAGGGCGTGGGGGCGATTCCCCCTAAACCTTCAGGGTTGACCCTTAGACAGCGCCTTGACGCCTGGGACGGGGCCACCCGATCCAAGGCCCAACTTCAGTTGGAGCTTTCCTCCCGGGCCTCCAGCCTCATCAAGGACCGGGCCTATGAGATTGAGACCTTGTGGAATGACGGGCGGTATGATGCGGCCCTGGAAAAGCTTCAGAAGCTCGAGGCCGGGGGGACCTCTGTGGCCCTGGGGGTAAGCTGGATCTCTCCCCAACCTGCTCCCGGCACTAAGGGCCAACCGACGGTACCTCAGGTTTATTCCTGGACGGATGTCCGCATCGGTTCCAGGGCCGGCGGATATTTTACCAAACTTGATTTCGACAAAAACAGCCGGAAGCTGTTTGCCGTCGTTCGTTGGGATCAGGATAACGGCTGGGGCCTGTATATGTCTTCGGACAGAGGGGCCAGTTGGAGTGAAACGTATTTCTGGTACGCCGGGGCAAGTCACATGGCGGTAGATGTGGATATGACGGTGGTGGGTTCCTATGTCTATGTGGGTTATATCTCCACCGATGTTCCCCAGGAGGCCCGTCTGCGCCGCTGCCTGGTCAGCAGCGGGGGATCGGATACCGGCTATAATTTTCAGGTGGTCTTTGACGCCGGTGGGGATTCCTTCACGGAAGTGGTACTCGAATCAAACGCCGACGATACGAATGACCGTATCTACTATGCCGTCAGGGAGAGTAACAATTACATCCGCTGGGCCTGGGATGTCTCCAGCGACGGTACGACCTTCACGGAGCATTCCCCTGCCGGGGTAAGCGCCGCCGGTGGGCTGGATATGCACTTTAATGCAAACTTCTCGACTTGGGATCTCTTCTTTTCCTACATTGGGACCGACAATGGAGTCCACGTATTGCGATTACGGGGATCGTTGATATGGGAGGACCAAATTGTCGACATCGCCTTCACGGGTTCGCACAATCGAACGGCTATATCAGCCTGGGGAAATACGGTGATCTGTGGCTACGAGAAGGCCTATCCCAACGGTCAAGGTATCAGTTATATGATCAATTATTCTGCCGGGGATTCCGGTTTGTGGTCTGTCGGCACACTGGCCATCGCGACCAATAATGATTTTCCTTATTACCATATGGTGGACATTACGGCCCGCGGCGGTCAGGGAACGGCTGCGGTCTTCCAACACTTCATGGGTCATCCGAACGATGTTCTCTTCATGTATCGCCGTGGCTATGCCGGGGGGTATTGGAATTATCCCATTCGGGTCAACGACTACGACGTGTGGACCGGAACCTGGACCGCTTTGAACTGGATCCCGCCCGATGACCCGGCCAACGACGAGCTTACCTACGGGCTCATCTACTTTCAATCGACGATCCCCTACTTCCACCGTTTTCAGTGCTTAGATTCTCCTGGAGCCATTACTTACCCGACAACCGACAACGACGGGAGCTTTTCCGTCTCATGGTTAGCGGCCACTACGGCCACCGGCTATACCCTGGAACGGGCCAAGGACGCTGCCTTTACCTTGGGTAAAGTCACCCTTTATAACGGGCCTTTGACCAGTTATGCGGAAAACGGGTTGGCCAATGGATTTTATTATTATCGGGTCAAGGCCAGCAACAGTTGCGGGAGCAGCCCCTGGCGGACCGGCCCCTTCCTCAACGTCAATATGGCCCTCCCCTGGCTGATGCTGTTATTATATTAGAGGAATGACCAGTTAGGCAGGGGAAGGATTATTTTTTTCCTTCAAAGCCCGCCAGATCCGTTCCGAAGTCACCGGCAGTTCTGTGATGCGTACGCCGGTGGCATCGTGAATGGCGTTGATAAGAGCCGGTATGGTGGGCATGATGGCCCCTTCGCCGACCTCCTTGGCCCCGTAAGGGCCGTTGGGTTCGTGGCTTTCAATGATGATCGATTCCACCGGCGGTACATCCAGGGCGGTGGGTATTTTATATTCGGCCAGGGAAGCGTTGATGATTTTACCCTGGTCATCGAACTTGACTTCTTCAAAAAGGGCCTCCCCCAGCCCCATGGACACCGAACCCTCCATCTGTCCCTCTACAGAGGTGCGGTTGATGGCCAGACCGCAGTCATGGGCGTCGGTGACTTTGTCTACCGTCACTTCGCCGGTTTCCAGGTCCACGGTGACTTCGGCGATCTGGGCCGAGCAGCCGTAGGCCGGAGAGGTCCCCACCGCCGCTCCCTTAAAGGAGCCTCCCAGCTTGGGTGGTTTATATTTCCCGGTTCCTACGATCGTTCCCCGTTTTATATAAGCCAAACGGGCCGCTTCCTTGAAGGTCAAATCCCCTTCTTTAGGTGAATCGGTCCATCCTCGATGTTCCTTCATGTATTCGATTCGGATGGTTTCAAAGTCGGGGGAGACCCCTTCAAAAAAGACCAGACCGCCACGGAGGCTGATTTTTTCCGCAGGAACGTTCAGTTGCTCGGATAGAACCTCCAGGACCTGCCGTTTGGCGTCCTCAGCCGCTTCCTTGGTGGCGTGGCCGGTCATCAGGGTCTGACGACTGGAATAAGCCCCCAGATCAACGGATAGGTCGGTATCCCCTGAAACGACGGTAACCTCTTCATAAGGCACGCCCAGGGCCTCGGCGGCGATCATGGCCATGGCGGTGTCCGATCCCTGGCCGATCTCGGCGCTCCCGGTCCGGACCTGGATGGTGCCCCCGTCTTCAGAAATCTTTACCACTACCGTAGCATGATAAGTGTCGGAACGGTAAATCGGGTAACCGGCGCCGGAAACAAAAAAACCGCAGGCCATGCCGATACCTTTGCCTTTGGGCAAACGCCCTTTTTTCTTTTTCCAATCCGACTGATCGCGGATGGCTTCGATACATTCCTTCATGCCCAGACTGCTCATGTTCAGTTCATTACAGGTAGTGTCACCGGTTTCCATGATATTTTTCAGACGCAGCTCCACCGGGTCCAGGCCCAATTTTTCGGCGATCATATCCAATTGTTGTTCAAACCCGGCCCTGGCGGCCACGCCGCCATGTCCCCTTTGGGCCCCGCAGGCCGGACGGTTGGTGTAAACACGATAGCCGTCGTATTTCATGTTGGGGAGTTTATAGGGTCCCCCCAAAAGGGAACCGGCGTAATAGACAGTGGCAATGCCGAAACTGGAATAGGCGCCTCCCTCCAGAACGCAGGTGTTGTGCAGGGCCAATAGGGTGCCGTCTTTTTTTACCCCGGTTTTGAAGGTATGAAAAAACTGGTGACGGGCCCGGCTGTGGAGAAAGACCTGTTCCCGGGAGAAACGCATCTTCACCGGCCGGCCGGTTTTTATGGCCAAAGCACAGGAAACCAGTTCCAGGGTGGAGGCCGAGGCCTTGGGTCCGAACCCTCCCCCCACATAAGACTTAATCACCCGCACCCGGCCCACAGGGATCTTCAGGACCATGGCTATGGTCCGTTGCACATAATGGGGGGTCTGGGTGGAACTGTAGAGGGTCAGATAACCGTTCCGGTCATAGACGGCTACACAATTGTTGGGTTCCAGAAAGGCGGCGTCCTGCCGCTTATTGACAAAACGATGTTCGTGGATCAAGTCGCAATCGGCGAAGGCCGCTTCCACATCCCCGAATTCCTGGTGGACTTCGGCACAGATATTTCGGGGATAGGCCTCATGGATGACCGGCGCCCCTTCGGCCATAGCCTCATAAGGATCAAAGACGGCCGGGAGTTCATCATAATCCACTTGGATCAGGTCGGCCGCCTCGTAGGCTGTTTCCCAGTCTCCGGCGGCCACGGCCGCCACTTCATCGCCCAGATAACGGACCTTGTCCACGGCCAGGATCGTTTCATCGTAACGGGCCGGTGAAACGCCATAGGGAATGACTTCCATGTCTTTGGCCGTTAATACGGCCTTGACTCCGGGGAGGCCGGCGGCCTTGGTGGTGTCAATGTTCAGGATGCGGGCATGGGCCAGGGGACTTTGTAACAGGACCCCATAGAGCATGTCCGGAAAATGGAGATCATCGGTATAAACGGCCTGGCCGGTGGCCTTATCCGGTCCGTCCAACCGGGGGGCACGGCTGTTGATGACGCTGTAGGTGCTCATAGTTTGTATCCTTTTTTTTAAAAGCGATAGGGAGTATTAGAATCTGAGCTTTAAAATAATCGGTATAAGGTATAGTGTTTTAGGTCTTCCCTTTGACCTTGAACCTTAGACCTTAAACCTTTTTTCCCACTGACTCCACGGCTTCGATTATTTTTTGATACCCGGTGCAGCGGCAGAGGTTGCCGCTTAAGGCGGTCCGGATCTCCTTCGAATCCGGTGATGCGTTCTGATCCAGCAAGGCCTTGGCTGAAAGGATCATACCCGGGCTGCAAAACCCGCATTGAATGGCCCCGTGTTCGACAAAGGCTTGCTGTAAGGGGTGGAGCTTTCCATCTTCAGAAAGCCCTTCTATGGTCCGGATCTCTTGTCCTTCGGCTTCAACCGCCAGCAAGAGGCAGGAATTGACCGGTTTCCCGTCCAACAACACCGTGCAGGAACCACAGTCCCCGGTCTCACAGCCTTGTTTGGTCCCGGTGAGTCCGAGATCCTCACGCAAGACCTGGGTCAGGGTGCGGTTAACCTCCGTTACCAGGTCATACTCCCGGTCGTTGATTTTTAAAGTGATCATTTTTTTCATAAGCTTTCTCCTATGCCTTTTGCGTGAGCTGAAGAAAAGCGGTTGTCAGAGTGCGCCAGACCAGCACCTTCACCATATCCCGGCGGTATTCGGCGGACCCGCGGTGATCCGTTATGGGTTGGGCTTCCCGGGCCGCCTCCCGGGCCGCTTCATTAAAAACCGGGTCATCAATGCTTTTGGGTTTGACTCCCATTAAGACTTCCGAGGCCGAGGCGGCCAGGAACGGTACCGGAGCTACGGCCCCAAGGGCGATTCGGGCTTGGGTAATGGACCCGTTATCGGCCACTTCCAGGAAGGAAGCCACATTGACCAGGGCGATCTCCAAGGTCTTACGGGTCCCCAATTTGATATAAGCAGCGGCCGAATTTCTTCGACGTTGAGGGATTTCAATTTTGGAGAGGATTTCATCCCCTCGAATTTGCGTCTGCCCCGGACCGAGAAAGAACTTTTTAAGCGGGATGCGGCGTTGGCCGGTGGGCCCGGCCAGGATTACCTGCGCCCCCAGGACCAGCAGGGGCGGCGCCAGATCCGAGGCCGGCCGGGCCGTGATCACGTTCCCCCCGAGGGTGGCCCGATTACGGATCAGAGGGGACCCCAGCCTCCCGGCCCCCTGGGCCAGGACGGAAATTTCCCCCCGGATCAATTCTGAGGAGGCGAGCTCGGCGGCCGTGCATAAGGGGCCGATGGCCAAACCGTTCCCATTCCGCGAATCGATCTCTTTCAGACCCTCGACCCTTTTTAAACTGATGATCTGCTCCGGGGACAGCAATTTCTTTTTCAGGTTGACCAAGAGATCGGTCCCTCCGGCCAGAATTTTGGCTTTGGCCCCATAATGAGCCAGGATGGAACAGGCCTCATCGATGGTTTTGGGGGCATGATAATCGAATTTTGGTAAAAGCATTTTTCCCTCCTAAAGAAAAAAACATCTGAAAGGGTGTTCCGGTTATGAGACAACCTTTGTTATCGTTATTTCCAGACCTATTTCCTCCTTAGCCCACTTTATTAAAACTTGCCCATTAACCCGGGCTTGTTCTTGGCGAGCAGAAGGGATTACGGCTCCGTTGTATTTGTCCGCGAGGCTATAGCCGGGGCAACAGAAATAATGCCAACCTTTATACCCTCCGAAAGGGGTGCTGTCCGAAGGACGGTTGCCGGCTTTGATCCCCCGGGCAATCTGAAGGTCCACAGGAACCACGACATGGTAGCGGGTGCCATCCGGTGAAATCCCGATATAACCCACATTGCCACTGTCCGTATCCAGGGTGGCGCGAACGATATCATTTGCATCGATCAGTAAAGACATAGTTTCTGGATTCTTGATCCTGGATTCTCGATGCTGGATTTAAGGTTTTAAGAAATCAAAAAGTTTCTTCCGCCATCCAGTATCCAGAAACCAGTATCCGATTTTGTTACCCCCCGAAAGCGGGGTGAATTAGTTCCAGCTCGTCCCCCTCCGATAAAACGGTCGTTTGATAATCCCTCTGGTGAATATAATGATGGTTTAATTCCACCATCATATGACGATCGTATTCCTGTCGGGACAACAGTACATCCATTATCGAGGTCTTGGCCGGAATCGTTTCCGGGAACCCATTAATAATGACCTGCATCTGGCGTTGCTTTTTCGTATTCGATATAAAGAAAAGATCCTTTTCCCTGCCGAAAGCACATCCTAAAAATGTTAAAGGTTGGACGGTTATTTAAAAGGTGAGTTTATTAAATGTTCCCGGAACCGCCTTCCGATTTTGTTTTGATTCGGCCCAAAGGTGGTCCGTTGAAGCCCGTAAGTAGGCGGGTCGTTGCCCTTGAAAGGGTAATGAGATCCGCTGGCCATTTAAAACGGATTTAGTACTCTATGATGAACTATTATTCTAAAATAGAGAGAAGCTGTCAAGAAAAAACTCTTTAATATAACAAAGTTTTGTGGTATTTTGCTGATTCATTTATTTTATTCTCAAAATATTGTTCATTATAGTGAACAAAACTCAATTTTCGAACCAAGGAGATTCACCGCTTGTCAAAAAGGACGATTGCCTGATGGAAAGTAACTATTCAGCCCCTTCGGTTAAAAAAGCCTTTATTATACTTAAGGCCATTGCCGACTCAACCGGCGGGTTGGGGGTGAGTGAGTTGGGAAAAACATTGAATATCGGGAAGAGCACGGTCCTGGGCATTACCCGGGCCCTGGAGGAACTGGGGGTGCTGGGGCGCAACCCGACCCGTAAAAAATTCACCCTGGGATATACCTTGATAGATCTGGGAAAGAAGGCCTTGAGTAAGATTGAACGAATGACCGTAACGGCCCAAGCCTCGATGGAGTCCCTGATGGGAGAATTGGAAGAAACGGTTTTCCTGGGAATCATGCACGGCGACCACGCCGTTATACTGAAGGTGGTGGAGTCGCCTCAGGAATTGAAGATCACCGCTCCCGCCGGTTCAAGGGTGCCCTTGCTGGCCGGGGCCCTGGGGAGGGTTTTTCTGGCCCAACTGGATGAAACCAAAGTTAAGGGCATCGTCCAAAAAAAAGGATTGAAAAAATATACGGCCAATTCCATTACCGATTTCAAGAAGTTCTTTAGGGAGGTCCAGGAGACAAAGAACCGAGGCTATTCCGTCGATACCGATGAGTATATGTCCGGTGTTACGGCGGTTGCCGCTCCAATTTATACCCCCTTTCTCCCGCCGGCGGCCATATGGGTCGTCGGGTTCAGCCCTACTTTTCGTGACCAAAAATTGGAAAAGGCAATCATTGAGATTCAAAAGGCTTCCATCGGGATAGGGCGTCTGCTCCTGGACTATTCTAAATAAAAATTAACCGGCTGTTTTCAAAGTTTCCGAAAGAATGCCGGTTCACTTCCGAAACCTTAATTCCTGAAACCGGAAAAAACAAGAAAATATCTTATGTGGTTCCGATAAGATATCGATCGAGTCTCCCAAGGAAAATTTCCCCCATGTAAAAAAATGAGGTTAAAATTTTTTCACTCCAACCAAGGGAAGTCCTGAGTATTAGACAAGAAGTCCTTTTAGCTCCACTAAATATTCCTTCCAGGGCAGTACTTGCACCTCATCCAGACGATAACGGTGTTCCACCAGGGCTACAACATGTAAGGGAACCTCCGGGTGGTCCTGACGAAATGATCTCAGGCCGCTGAGATGAGAACCGGACACCTGAGTGGTTGATTTAATTTCATAGGCACCGATTATTCTGCCGTGCTTTTCGATCAACAAATCTACCTCGGCCCCATGATTGGTCCTCCAAAAATAGAGGGCCGCCTCGCTTAAGTGGTAATTCAGAAGCCTGTGGGTTTCCAAGATAATAAATTGTTCGAAAAGACGGCCGAAGCGAACCGGGTCCGGCGGGGCGGTCAGTTGGCGGGTCAAGGCATTGGTGACTCCAAGGTCGAAAATAAAAAATTTGGGATGGGCGACCATCCGTTTTCTAATACTTTTATTCCAGGCAGGCAAACGGAATCCGATCAAGGTGTCTTCCAGAATCTCGAAATAGGCTTGAACGGTTCTCGCCGGAATATGGCATTCCCTCCCAATAGAATTATAACTTAACAAATCCCCGCTTTGGCTCGCCGCCAAATCCAAAAAACGGGAGAAACCGCCCAAATTTCGTACCACCCCTTCAGCCAGAATTTCTTCTTTTAAATAGGTTTCCGTATAGGCGTGAAGAATATCAATTTTATCTTCTCCTTTTCGGTCATAAACTCCGGGCAGTGTCCCGAATTGCAGTACCTCGGGTAAAGAAAACGATTCTGCAATCTCTTCATGGACATAAGGGAAAAGATTCCTTTGTACTGCTCTGCCCGCCAGCAGATTGGCCCCTCCCCTTTTCAGCTTTCGGGCGCTTGATCCGGTTAATAAGAACTTGCATTCAGTTTTTTGTATTAAGTGATGGATTTCATTTAGTAATAATGGAAGTCTTTGGATCTCATCAATAAAAATGCGCCTTATGCCCTCTTTTTCAATCTTTTCTATAGCTTCTAATCTGAACTGTTCGGGGAATTTAGCATACTTAATAAACTGATCTGACAGCAAGAGATCTATTTTCCAAATATTTTCTTTAAATAAAGCATCAATCAGTGTGCTTTTTCCCGTCTGCCGGGGACCAAACAGGAAAAAAGACTGTGATCTTGGTGGATTGAGTAATCGTGCAATCATAATGTATAATAGTACGGTAAAATTACATGACAGTCAACAAAAATCTGGTTTAATAACTAAGATGAGTTGTGTTAAGTTATTTTCAAAATGAGCAAAAAGTCAGAGGAAGATGAACCAATCCATATTTTTGATGGAGTGGTTCATCTCCCGGTTTAAAAAAATATGGTTATTTACCAGGAGGTCATATATGAAAAAAAATATTACTATTACGCTGATAGCAATCTCGGTTTTAGGCTTTCTATTCAGCCCTGCCGGTAAGGCCAAGGCTAAGAACAATCGGGAGGCCTTTATATTGGGCGGAGTGGTGGCGATATTTGCCAGACCGGTTCTACAAGCTGTCGCTGCGGAAGTCATTTGTCCTTCTATCTATCGACCCACCCAAATCATTTATTCTTCCGGTCCCTATTACAGCCCCCAACCGGCATCAGTCCCCCGATCGGCCTATGAACGGGGATTCCTTGACGAACAACTGCGGCTGGAAAGGGATTGGGAACGGTATGAATATCAGAGAGGGCGGGAGGACGCCCGAAGATATTATTCCAGTGATTAACCCCTTTTTCTCACTCCCGGTTCAAGGGGACTTTTTAGCTCCTGGGAAGATTTTTTAGAACCTTTTCCAGCCGTTATTTGGGGAAATACCATTTGTCTTTCGCTTTTTATAAGACCGATTCAATCCTTGTCTTTCAGCGGGACCCGGGTTATAATTCCCTTATGAAAAAGGTTATCTTAGCCCCGCTGCTTTCAGCCTTTATCCTCCCGGGATTGGGGCAGGTGATCAACGGTCAGGTGCGCAAGGCCGGTCTTTTGATCGCCGCCGTTTCCCTTTTATTTCTGGCCCTCTTTTTCAAGGTCCTCTACGACCTGAACAAGGTCTTTCTCTCCCTGCCCATGGAAGAGCAGGGAAAAGCCTCTCCTAATCTGCCTGAAGTAGCTCAAACCCTTTCTGGGCAGGATAAGACCGTCCTGATCGTGTTATTGCTGCTTTTAACGGGGATTTGGATCTACGGGGTCTGGGACGCCTTCCGGGTGGCCCGAAAGGCCGAGGCCGTGAAGTCCTGATGCGCCAACTGCTGATGGATGAGATTTCCCGGCCGAAGATGAAGGCCGTTGAGACCTACCTGCCGCAAAGGGCCGTTCCTTCCGGGATGGAAAAAATATTTTGGCTGGAACTGCCTGATGATCTGCTCTCCCCTCTGCAAATGGAACATAAAGGGTGCGGTCCTCATTACCTGGCGGTGGAGACAGGAAAGGATTTCGTAAAATTTGAATTTCTGGTCCGTTGCCGGAACCGTTTCCGCTGCGACTGCATCGGATTTGCCACTCCGGACCAGGAGCGCTTTCTGCTGGATTTCGCCCGGGAGATGGTCAGGGAACTGGAAATTACGACCTAGTTCTCATCCGGAAAGCCTTTTCCCGGATGAGAATGACCGGACCGAGGCTGGGTACCCCGTGTGCCCTGGAGGGTGTGTCGTACTTATTAAAGAAAGTCATTCCGGGCGAAGCGATCATTCTTAGTGGTTTAAATTATTGGACCGCAAGATTTCTCCCTCCGGTCGAAATGACCCAAAAAAGAATTATGAACCCCTTCTCCCGAGGAGGTTGGTTTTCCCTTTCCTATTTCTTCACCCACTGTCCGTCATCCCTTTGAATCCACCAGCCGGGACCGGCCGAATTCTGCCATTTCTCGGCAAAGATGCGCTGTACCCGGCCGATTTGATCCGGAGTGATGCTCATGGATTTGGCCACCTCCTGATACAGGGAGCGGCGGTCTCGATTTTCGGCGTCTACCAGGGCTTTGACTTCGTTTCTTTCAGCGGCAGATAAGCCGGCGACGTCCCTCATTTCCAGAAATCCGTTTCTCCCTTCCCCAACGGCCCCTTTTTGGAAAAGGGGTTCGAGACGGGGGAAGCGATCCCTGATTTGCTGTTTAAGATTATTAATGATCGGACTCGAATCCTGCTGGGCATAGGCCAAACGGTTAAGACGGATAGTAGCTCGAAAATATTCATTGGAACTTTGCGGGGCCGGGGGGGTCTTGGGCGGGGTGGGCTGCAGCTTGCGGATATCATCGACGATATCCCCGGCTTTTTTCTCCACTTCCTTGGCCGGAAAATAGACATTCACCGTGACACAGGCCATGACCACACTCAACATCCACAAGGGTAAGAGCAACCGTATTTTATTGGACTTCATAGCGTGTTCCTTCCTTACTTCGTTTTCCTATCCTTTGCAAACGATCCATTATATCAGAAAAAAGGATTTCGTTGTCGGGATTTTTATTGATGATATCGATGCCGAAGAATCCCGGTTTCCGTACCAGGTATTCCACCCCGTCTTCGATTATTGTCCCGCGTAAAGTGAACAGGTCTTCTTCCAGGGAGCAGAAAATGCCCATTTCCCGGTAAACATATTCGGTGATGAAGCGGTTGAGGCCTTTGCGCAGGACATCCAACTCCCCCCAGCCCGTTCCCAAGAAGCCGATATTCTCGATGGCCGTGACGTTAATGACCTTGGATACCTTGGGAACGTTCTGAGTCCGGGCCAGAAGGCGGAACCGTTCCGGGAGGTTGTTGCGGAAAATCAGGTCGTTCACCTCCCCTTCGATATAGCCGGTGATTTTCCCGAAAGAAAAAAAGCGGGTGATCGGTTCCAGATTAAGGTGACTGAAGGAGAGGTCTCCCCGGAAGCTTCGGTTGGAGGAGAAAGGCTGTTCAATGACCCAGTTTTCCCCTTCCACGGTGCCTTCAAAAACTTCGGCCTTCAGAAGGCCTTCCATAATGATCTTTTCTTTATTCAGGCGGATCGTTTCCAAGTCACCGGACAGGATTCCACTCAGTTTTTCAGTGCGAAACATTTTCCCCAGATCCAAACGGGTTAAAGAAAGAGCGGTGTCTATTCTCAGTTGATGGAAGGGGTCGGTGAGGCAGAAGGAAGTCAGTTCCGCCTCTCCACCCCAGAGGGGTATGTCCACGGCTTCGGTCAGGGACAGCCGATTATCGCCGGCGGTCAGGGGAAAATGAATCGGCGTCCCACTGTCAAATGGGGGAGAGACCTTGCCGATCCGGATAAACCCTAATTCGGGATGAATGGTCTTTCTGCTTGCGGAAGGACCGGTGGAAAAAAGCAGGGGGAGATCGAGGTCGATTCCTTGAAAGTGAAAATTATGCATTTTCAGGCCCATCCCGGAAGAGGAGATTCGTCCCCGAAGATTAAAATCCTTTTCCTCTTTTTGCAAGGAAAGACGACCGTTGAATAGCCCCTGAAAGGAAAGATATTCCAAAGAAGGGTATCTATAGGAGAGCGGCTTTCCCACCAGCAAGGGGAACCCTCTCTCCAAGGGGAGTCCCTGAACCTCTACCGTTCCGGAAACCGATGTCGGGGAGGAAGCGAAGGGCCAATGGGCCGAGATGCGGACCTGCCCTAAGGGATCATAATTGATATCGAGGACCCCCTTGATCGAGCCGGTTTCCTTTCGGGTTTCGATGATTCCCTCCAGGCGGCTTTCCATCCCCTTTTGGTCGAAGAGAAAAATCCAGGGAGAGCGGGAGAAACTTCCGCCATTAAGATTTTGGGATAAAGAAAATGTAATCTTATGATCTTTAATATCCCATTCCCCTTTGGTATCGATATTGACTTTGATCGCTTCCCCTTCCCAGTCGGTTTTGGGGACCTTAAAAGAAAATATAGCGGGGATAAGGGAAACCTTAAATCCGATAGGACCCCCCTTATTTTCCCGAGACCAGGTAACGGTACCCTGACAGGGAATTTCTTTGGGAAAAGGTTCCCTGGCCTTAGGGAAGAAATGGGCTAAGAACTTGGGCAGGGGAAATTTCTCAACCCGTACATTACCTTGCGGCCCGGGTCCTTGGTCGGGATTAAAAAACAGATCTCCATGAAAGGATCCCCAATTATCGGTTTCTAACCCGATATTTTTGAGGTGAAGTTTGCGGCTGCGCCCCTTAAAATCAGCGGAGAGGCGCGTTTGCGGATTAATGATGGAGAGGTTTCCTTTGGGCAGGGTCCATTCCGTTTGAGAGGCCTTGGCCCGGACCTCGGAAAAGGAAAGATCAGGGATTTTCCCTTGCACGAGAATTTCGGCATCCAATCCTTCAGTCCTGACCGGAGGAAAATCGAGCTCGGTCTCTTGGGAGTGAATTTCGGCCCTGATGGTTGGAGAAGCTGCCGGTCCTTCCAGCCGGCCTTTGCCTGCGGCCAGGCCTTTGATGAGCCCATTTCCCTGACGGAAATCAAAATTAAGGGATTCCCATTTGCCTTCCAGACCTGAAAATTCCCATCTTTTTTTCTGTCGCCCAAACTGTTGTTGCATGACCCCGGAAAAGGACAGCCGCCCCTGCCCCTCAAGGGAGGTTTTATCCTTTTTCCAAAGGAATCCCCGCAGCCGGAGCGGTGCGGCCGTTATTTTCAAGAGGTTGTCCTGGAAAAAGAGCTGAAAAGACCCGGAAACCTGGTCGAGGTTTCCGCTTTTGTAATGGAGGCCGGCCTCGGCGAGGGAGAAGGCCCCGGTCAGTCTGGGCCGTTCCGGGAATTCGTTTAATTCAATCATCCCTTGGGAACGTGCTTTGAGGGTCAGGCCTCTGGAACCTATTTCCCCTTCCAGACCTTGGAGTTGATATTCTATCTTACCTCCCTGATCAGGGGAAAAGGAGGCCTTGGCCCTTATTCCCCGGGAGAGGCGAAAGAGGTATTGGCCGACTTCAACGCGACCCTTTAAGTCATTGATTTCCACTTCCTTCAAAGTCGGGATTTTTTTCAGCCATTGGGTCCAGTCCCCCTTTCCTTTAGGTTGGGGCATACGGAGCATCAATTCGGGCCGCTGAAGGACGATTTTTTCAATATGGAATTGGGGCCAGGGGAGGGTTTCCCAGGTCAGGTTCCAGCCAAAAAAAACTTTTAGATCCGGTACCGTGGCCTCCCAGGCCAGGGGGGTTTGGGAATATTTGAGCCGCAGACCCTTGGCCTCCAGGGTCAGCGGTCCTGCCCCGGCGGAAATCTTTTCCGCTTCTATGGCCAGTCCGGTCTTTTTCTTGAGATAGCTTGCGAAAGGGCCCATGAGGCCGGTCAGGTTACAGGCCGTAAGGCCGAAAAGATAGAACAAAGCCGCCGGGATCAGGACTATGAATCTTTTTCGAATTTCTGTTTGGGAAGGGGCCATGGCCAATTAGCAGTCCAGGACCGGCCTATTTTTAGACCGGAAGGGAAAAAATTCAAGCGACCGAAGGCCCGAGTCAATGCCCGGTGAAGGGGGCGTAAAAAGGTCCTCCCGCCTAATTTACCCGGATCGTTTTATTTGCTTCAAGGACGGACCAGCCTGATCCCCTCGGAATTTTTTTCTATTTTATCCCCTACCGTGGTCAGACAGGCAGCACACCGGTATTCGTACTTATCCCCTTCGGGGAGAACCAACAACAGTCTTTTCCGCACCGGCATGGCCTGTCGGCATCTCGGGCAATACAGTTCAGTGGCCTCAAATTGATCATATTGAGAGGGTTTTTTATTTCCTCTGGAGGGTACCCTGTAAGTCGGATTCATGAGTATGGTTTAACCTGTAAATTTTTCAACCTTATTGGAAGGTTATCTTAATTCATCTTTTTGTACTTGTCAAGGAGGGGAAGAAAAAAGCTTAGGAAATTCAGGATAGCGTTATGGGCAAATGGGATAGAATTTGTTCTAAAACGGAAATGTAACCCTGAGCCAATGAGGAATTTTCGAAGATTCAATTTTGGTTCCGGCCGGTTCGGGTTGGAAAGCTATTTCTTATTCGTAGCGCAAAGCGTCGATAGGATTTAAGCGGGAGGCCTTGTGGGCCGGGTAGTATCCGAAAAAAATACCCACGGCGGCGGCGAAAGAAAAGGAAAGGAGCAAGGCCCAGGAGGAGATCAGGACATTCCAACCGGTGAAATAAGAGGTGATTTCCGCCCCCAGGATTCCGAGGCCTATGCCGATCAATCCCCCCACCAGACTCAAGACCACCGATTCGGTCAGGAATTGAAAGAGGATGTCTTTGCCTCGAGCCCCGACGGCCATGCGGATGCCGATTTCACGGGTCCGTTCGGTGACCGAGACCAGCATGATATTCATGATGCCGATTCCCCCCACCAGCAGGGAGACCAGGGCGATGGACCCTAACAGCAGGGACATTACCTTGGCCGACTGCTCGGCTGTGGCCATGATTTCGGTCAGATTGCGGACCGTAAAATCGGGGAGCTGACTAAGCTGCTGGCGGTGGCGCTGGGTCAAAACTTCGTTGATCTGTTTTTCCGCTTCGGCCATGAGAGAGATATCCTTGGCCTGAACCAGGATCATCCGCACCCGGTTGGGAAGGTTGCTGCCGAAGACTTTTTTCTGGGCTGTGGTTAAAGGGATGTATATGGCGTCGTCCTGATCCTGGCCGTAGGAGGATTGCCCTTTGGGGGAAAGGACCCCGATGACGGTGAAAGGGATTTTTTTCACCCGAAGCACCTGCCCCAAAGGGTCCTCGGAGCCGAAGAGATTTTCGACGATGGTTTTTCCAATGATGGCCACCTTGACCGCACCGGTCATTTCCTGTTCGTTAAAGATACGGCCGGAAGCCAGGGTCCAGTTGCGGATGTCAAAAAACCCGGGGGGTACCCCGGTGACCGTGGTGTTCCAGTTTTGGTTTCCAAAGATGATCTGGGTCACCGAACCCCAGATGGGGGCCACCTCCTTTACCGCCGAGCATTCCTCCTTGATGGTTTTAGCGTCGTCGGAGGTCAGGGCCGAGCCGCTGCCACCGCCCATCCTGGCCCCCCCGGCGGTGGTCGCCCCGGGAAGGATCATGATCAGATTGGAACCCATCCCCTGAATCTGCTGGGCGATCATAGCCCTGGCCCCGGAGCCGATGGCCACCATGACGATGACCGCTCCCACGCCGATGATGATGCCCAGCATGGTCAGGAAGGAGCGCATTTTGTTGATCCGCAGGGCACGGAGGGCGACAATCAAACTGGAAAATATTTTCACGGCCTTATTCCAATCGAGGCAATAAATCGGTCATTTTTTTATACTGTTTTAAACTGCACGGCAAATCCTGAATCTGATGGATGGGGAAAAGACCCCTGCTCGAACCCAAGGTCCGTTCTACGTCCTTTTGTCCTGGTCCTCCAGAATCAATCCGTCTTTGAAAAGGATGTTCCGCCGGCTGAAGGCGGCGATGTCCGGTTCATGGGTGACCAGGATGATGGTTATTTTCTGTTCTCGATTTAACTGGGTCAGGAGCTGCATGATCTCCAGACTGGTCTTGGTGTCCAGGTTGCCGGTCGGTTCGTCGGCCAGTAGGATCGAGGGGTGGTTGACCAGGGCCCGGGCGATAGCTACCCGCTGCTGCTGGCCTCCGGAAAGCTGATTGGGGTGGTGGTGCTCCCGCCCGGAAAGGCCGACCGAGTTCAGGGCTTCCTTGGCCTTCTGGTGTCGTTCCTTCCCGGAAAAAGAACCGTAGATCAAGGGCAGTTCCACGTTTTCCAGGGCCGAAGTCCGGGCCAGGAGATTGAATCCCTGAAAGACAAAACCGATTTTTTGATTCCGTAACTGGGCCAGGGCGTCCCGGTTCATGGAATTGATATCATTTCCGCTGAGGAAATAACTTCCTTTGGTAGGGACATCCAGGCAACCCAGGATGTTCATAAAAGTCGATTTCCCCGACCCGGAGGACCCCATGATGGAGACGAATTCCCCGGAGGCGATGGACACAGTGATGCCGTTTAAGGCGGGGATTTGGATATCGCCCACCTCATAAATTTTAAACAACTCCGTGACCTGGATCAACGCTTCCATAACGGGTTAAAAACGCATCCCCCTCATTGGCGTGGCTGAGTTCGGGTTTTTATCGTTTTTGAGCATCTCGCTGATGACCTGATCTTTTTCCTGAAGTTTTCCCCGAAGCACCGTTATCTCAGTGTTTTTACCGTCGCTGCTGCCGGTGCGGATTATGACAGGACGGGGGTTTTCCCCTTCCTGCGGGACCCAGAGGGCCCGGATATTTTTAGGAATGCGGCTGGGATCGATAGGGGTAAATTTCCGATTGGAGGCCTTGGCCATTTCGGCCAGCTTGGCCGGAGGCATTCGGAAGCGCAGGACCGAATTGGGGATCATGAGGACATCCTCTTTTTTTTCGATAGTAATGGTGACGTTGGAGGTCATGCCCGGTTTCAGTTTCAGTTCCGGGTTGTTAACCCGCAGGACCACATCGTAGGTCACCACATTTTGAACCGTGGTCGGGGCGCTGCGGATCTGTGATACCTCGGCCGAAAAGGTATCCAGGGGGAAGGCGTCCACCGTGAAGGTGGCTGATTGGCCCAGGTGTAATTTACCGATGTCGGCCTCGTCCACGTTGGTATGGACTTCCATCTCTTTCAGGTCCTGGGCAATGGTGAACAGGGTAGGGGCCTGAAGGCTGGCGGCCACGGTTTGACCCACATCCACATTCCGGGCCACTACAATCCCATTCACCGGTGAACGAATAGTGGCGTAATTAAGGTTCGTCTTGGCGGTCAGAAGGTTGGCCTGGGCCTGTTCGATCTGGGCCTGAAGGCCTTTCCGATTGGCTTGAGACACATCGTGTTTGGTCTGGGCCTGATCCAGTTCCATTTGGGAGATCAACTGATCTTTATATAAGGCCTTATAGCGGTTCAGGTTCCGCAGGCTGTCGGCCAGGGAGGCCTTTTCCCGTTCCAGGCCGGCCTGAGCGTTCCTCAAGTCAGCCTCAGCCAGATCCACTCTGGCCTTGAATAAAGAGGGATCGATTTGAGCGATGACCTGCCCTCTGCGTACGACCGAATTATAATCGGCGGAGAGTTTAATGATGGTCCCTGAAACCTGGCTGCCGACCTGGACCAGAGTGACCGGATTGACGGTCCCGCTGGCGATGACCTGGGCGATAATGGAACCCCGGCTGACGGTTTCCGTTTTATACTGGGGTTTTTTCTGTTTGGTCTGGTATTTTTTGTATCCGAAAAATCCCCCCGCACCCAGGAGTAAAATAATGATTATTACAACCAGTACTCGTTTCATAGGTTGTCCTTTAGAGGTTTTTCAGTTTGACCCCTTATAGCACAATTTAGTTAAGGGTTGAAATTAAAAAAAGTAGCCCCGGGTCTCCAATCCTTGGAAAAGATACAGATTATAATCGGGATTTTCGGCTCAGAGGCAGGGCCACATAAAAGACGGTCCCTTGCGGCCGGTTGGGTCGGAAATACAACCGTCCCTGGTGTAGTTCAATGATTCTTTTGGAAAAAGCCAGACCCAGTCCCGTGCCTTCCCTTTTGGTGGAAAAAAAGGGGGCAAACACCTTTTCCTGATGGCTTTCAGGAATACCGCAGCCCTGGTCTGCCACCTCGATAATAATTTGGCCTTTTTGCTTGGTGGTGCTTATTAGGACACCCTGTTCCAAATCAGAGGCTTGTATGGCATTGAGAATCAGGTTGTGAAGGACCTGGGTCAGTCGGTTTTGATCGGCTTGTATGGGAGGTAAATTTTCTCCCAGACGGGAAAGCAGCCGGACTTGTTTTTGTTCGGCCCGGGGCTGAATGAGGTTCAAAACCTCCTGGATTAACCGATTGACATCGGCCACGTTGAAATCCGGTTTAATCGGCCGGGAAAAATGGACCATGTCCTGGAGCATGATCTCAATACGTTGGCATTCCCGGTGAATAACGGATAAACGCTCCTGGTTGGGGTCCTCGGGATTGGTTTTTTTTTGGAGTTTTTGGACATAGGCCCCGATGGTTACGACCGGATTTTTTAATTCATGGGCAATGGTCGCGGCCGCCTCCCCCAGAACGGCCAGATGGTCCTGGTCCTGCCGCAACTGACTCTCCAAGCGTTCTCGATCCACCAACATCCCGATTAAAATACCAAAGGCGTAGAAAAGGACCACTTCGTCAAAATAGGCCCCGTGACCGGTATATGAGGGAAGCCAGGGAACCCAGTGGGGGATGAACAACAGGGTCACCACCACGGCGGAAAGGATCCCGCCTTTAAAACCGAAAAGCAGACCGCTTAAAACGATGGGGAGATAATAAAGGCGGTGCAGTATTTCCGGTGGAATAATCGTGGCGGTCCAAATTTGATCCAGAAAAAAAATCAAGAGCAGCAGGGTGATAATCGGCAGGATTTTCACGTAAAGAGGAATAAATTTATAGCGGGTCCACCAGGCGTAGAATCGGCTGTTTTTATACCGGGTCATGAGGGAAAGGGACATGGTCATTTATCCATCGTCTTTGGTAAGATCGAGGCTGCCTTTCATGATTTCCCTCAGCTCTTTGCCCTCAATAACCTCCTTCTCCAGCAGACGCTGGGCCAGGGTAGTCAATTGTTCCAGTCGTTCTTTCAGTATTCGGTCGGCCGTTTCCTTGGCTTGGG
>JBFMBU010000076.1:0-18796 GCA_040755035.1 Thermodesulfobacteriota bacterium | reverse complement strand
GCCAACCCCATGGTGATGGTATTGAGGTGGTTTAACACCTGAACCGCGGCCATCCATTGATCATGACGGCCGGGTAGGGTCTCAATGATCCGGGCTTGCCCATTTTTTAGCATTGCTATGACCCGGGGAAGCCATTTTTGGGTTCGAGCCGGACAGATAACGATGTTATGTCCGGCCAGAGACTTAACTTCCGGACCGAACAACGGGTGAAGACCGATCACTTCACAGCGGGAGAAGCGCAGCATTGCCTTGACCGGCTCTTCCTTCAAAGAAGTAAAGTCCATCAATAAAGATTTTTCCGGCATCAGGGGCCCCACCTGCTCGATCACCTTCACGGTGGCCTCGATCGGTACACTGACAATGACGATAGGGCATTGCCGGGTCAGAGTGGAGTAATCCGGGCCGGTTTTTCGCCCGTTGATCCGGACTTCAAAACCTTCCTTCTGGAAATGTTGGGCGAACCATCGGCCGATGCCGCCGGTGCCGCCGATGATTCCGATTCGAAATTTTTTCATTCGCTTATCGCTTTCTGTCTTAATAAATGATCGGCCAAGACCAGGGCGACCATAGCCTCACAAACCGGGATGATACGGGGGATAACGGCCGTGTCGTGACGGCCTTTAATTTCCAGGTCCACCGGGTTTCCCTCCAGATCTATGGTTTTTTGCGGTTGTCGAATAGATGGGATGGGTTTGCAGGCGGCGCGGATGATCAGGTCGTCGCCGTTGGTGATACCGGCCAGAATGCCGCCGGCATGATTGGAGGCGAAACCCTCGGGGGTAATGGGATCATTGCACTCCGACCCAGTCATGCGGGCGGCTTTGAAACCGACCCCGATTTCCACGCCCTTGACCGAACCGATGCTCATCAAGGCCTTGGCCAGCTCCGCATCCATTTTATCAAAGACCGGTTCTCCCAAACCGGCCGGGCAACCCCGGACCAGGACCTCAACGATCCCTCCCAGGGTGTCCCCATTGGCTGCGGCCTCCTTCAATTTTCTTTCCATATCTTCCACCGCCAGAGGATCCGGACAATAAAGGTGATTCTGGGAGACAGCCTCTAAAGAGATGATTTCAGCCCGCACCCCTCCCAGTTCCAGGGTATAAGCAATAATCTCAATCCCTTCCCGGGCCAGGATCTTTTTGGCAATGGCCCCGGCGGCCACACGGGCCGCTGTTTCTCTTCCTGAAGACCGCCCGCCTCCCCGGTGGTCACGGATGCCGTACTTTTTTTGATAAGTCAGATCGCCGTGTCCGGGCCGGAAAACTTCTTTCAATGCCTCATAGGCCGAAGGATCGGCATCCTTGTTGCGGATCACCAGGGCAATGGGCGTGCCGGTGGTCTTCCCATCCAAGACGCCGGAAAGAATTTCCACCCGGTCGTCCTCCTTCCGGGAGGAAGCGCTCTGAATCTGCCCCGGTTTTCTCCGTCTCAGGTCCTTTTGGATGTCTTCCTCGGTCAGGGGAATTAAAGGGGGGCAGCCGTCCACCACCGCACCGCTGGCCGGTCCATGGGATTCGCCCCAGGTGGTCACTTTGAATAATAGGCCAGTGCTGTTTCCGGACATAAGGGGTTCCTTTGGTCTTTTGGGTTTGTCTGGTTTTTACGGGTTTATGTTTTTTGCTGAACCGTTGTGTTCCTGAAAGAGGGCGGTCAGTTCTGAGACAAGGACCTCAATTGTTTTTCCATCGGTTTCCAAAATCCAATCTGCTGTTTGCTCATAAAAGGGGGTGCGCTGAGCCAGAATTTCCCGGGCTTCGTTTTCCCGATCCATTTCGGAAAGGGCCGGACGGTTGTCTTGATTATTGGGATCCGATTTCATTCTTTCCAAAATGGTTTGTACTTCGGCTTTCAGCCAGATGACTCTACCTGCCTGTCGGATAGTGGTTTGGTTTTCGGGGTCCATAACCGCCCCACCTCCCAAAGAAACAATCCCCGGTGCCCCGAATGACAATTCCTGGATGACCTTTTTTTCCTCTTCTCGAAAAGAGGCCCATCCTTTTTCCTCCACCCAGGTCTTGATGGTTTTGCCGATACGGTCGGCGATCATTTGATCGGTATCATAAAAGGGCAGGTCGAGGAATTCGGCCAACTTTCTGCCCACCGAGGTCTTTCCGGTGCAGCGATACCCTATGAGGATAATATTTTTCATGGGCTAACCGAGTTTCTCCATTTCCTCCCAGAACCCCGGAAAGGATTTGCGGACGCAATCCGGGTTTTTAATTTTCATGCCCGGAGCCACCAAGCCCAGGACGGTAAAACTCATGGCTATGCGGTGGTCGTCATAGGTTTCAATCTCCGCTCCCCGGGGTTGTCCCCCTTCGATAATCAATCCATCCGGGGTTTCCTCTGCTTTTATCCCGCTGCGGTTCAATTCCTGGGCCAGGGCCTGGAGACGATTGCTTTCCTTAAGCCTTAGATGCGCTACATTAATAATAATAGTTTTTCCGGGTCGGCAGGCAGCCAAAACCGCCAGGGAGGGGACCATGTCCGGCATTTCCCCGAAATCGAAAACCATGTCCCCTGATTTCAAGGAGCCGCCTTTGACTTCCACCCAGTCATCGCCCCTGACCACCCTGGCACCGGTTTTTTCCAGGACCTCCAGAAACCCGATATCTCCTTGAAGGGTCTGAGGGACAATAGGTTCCACCCGGATGGTCCCCCCACTCAGGGCCGCGGCCAGAAAAAAATAAGAGGCGCTGGAGACGTCCCCTTCGATCCGGCAGGAAATTCCCTGGTAGCTTTGCCCGTGTCGAACCCGGTAATGCAATGGCCCCGGTCTCTCAACCTCCACCCCGAATTGTTTCATCATGGACCTGGTCATTTCAATATAGGGGAGAGAGGGGACGGCCCCCCTCAGTTTAAGGGAAAGGTCCTGCCGGCCCATTGGGGCGGAAATCAAAAGAGAAGAGACATACTGACTGCTTTCCAGATCACGGAGGGTGATTTCCCCTCCCGGAAAGCCGTCGGCTTGAATAACTACCGGGGGAAAACCCTCCCGTTTCCGGCTTGTGGCTTTGATTCCCATGGCCTTCAAGGCCGTCAATAAGGGGGCCACCGGTCTTTCCAAAAGGCGGGGAGCCCCGGTCAATATAAATTCTCCCCGGCCCAAACAGACCAGGGAGGTCAAGAGACGCATAGCCGTGCCGTTATTACCCAGAAAGATTTCCTGCCCGGGGTTTTGAATCTGACCGCCGGTCCCCCTGACGATCATTTGATCTTTTTTTACTACTATCTCCGCTCCCAGAAGTCTTAAAGCCGACTGGAGATATTCGGTATCTTCGGCCAGGAGGGGGCCGACCAATGTTGATTCACCTTCGGCCAATGCGGCCAGGATCATGGCCCTCTGGGTATAGCTTTTTGAGCCCGGCAGGATGATCTGCGCCTTGGGGGCGGTAATGGGTTTAATGATTTTCATTTTCCTCGAGTCGTTTCCGGACCACCTCGCCCATAAGGTCCCGTGGCGGTTCCTGCCCGGTCCATATTTTCAATTGTTCTGCCCCCTGGTGCACAAACATTCCCAGGCCGCTGACGGTCCGGCATCCTGCTGCCTCAGCCTCTCGCAGGAGTCTGGTTTGTAAAGGATTATAGATAATATCAGCGACCCATTTGAATTTTTTTAGAAGTTCTTTAGGCCAAGGGGATTTTTCCAGATTGGGGGTCATACCCAAGGGTGTAGTATTGATCAACACCTCGGCTTCAACCCGGTTCAAGTCCCCCCAAGGGATAAAAGGGCATCCAAAATCCTGAGCCAAAGCCATAGCCTTTTCGGGGGTGCGGTTAATGACCTGAGGCAGGCCTCCTTCTTCCATCAGTCCGAAGACCACACCCCTGGCCGCCCCGCCGGCCCCTAAAACGGCGAATCGTTTTCCCCTGATTTCCAGATGCTCCTTAAGGGATAAAACGAATCCGAGCCAATCGGTATTGTATCCTTTCAACCCTGCTCTGTCGTTCCAGATGGTGTTGACCGCTCCCATCCTCCGGGCCTTATCATCGATCGCATCCAGATAGGCCATGACCTCGGTTTTAAAGGGCAGGGTGACACTGACGCCAATGATGTTCAGGCCTCGTATGCCTTCCACAGCCTTCTTTAAATCGGTCACGCAGAAAGGGACATACCGGGCAGCGATACCCATCCGCTCCAAGGCGGCCTGATGCATCAGCGGTGAGAGGCTGTGGGCCACCGGATTTCCGAAGACAGCGAATATTTTTATTTCCATAAAAGATATGTTTTCGTGTTGCGAGTTATGGGTTACATATTCTACTCAAAAATAATGGACTCATCAGAAATTTGATGTTTATCGCTATCCCGGCATAAAAAGGGGGAGGGGGATCTTCCTTTCAGGATTGCCACCCCCATAGGCCCAAGTACTTTTTCCACCAAATAACGGAAGTCTATTAAGAGCAGGCCTATAAATTAACATGAAATAGGCGCAGAGGTTCAAAGAATCCGTCCAATCAAATTAGCCTTTGGGCCGGGATACTCGCGGAGGGTGACCTTGTGGACAATCCCTGAAAGGCAGACCCCCCTCCCCCTGCGACACGTATCAACACATTATGAGGCCTTTAATATTTGAGTTATCCGTTTCATTTCCCCCACCGTCAATTGTCCCGGCGCCGATTCCTGCCCTTTGGACAGGGAGACATAAGTCAAATAAGAACCAAGTAAAGGGGCCATCACCCGGCTGATCTTCCCCAAGGCCCCCATACAAAAAGCAATGATAACCATCCCCTGTTTTCGGGCCATAGGGATCAGAGACAGGACCTTGAGGTTATCCTCCATCCCTCGGGCCAGAGGGACGATCTTGACGATATCCGCACCGGCCTTTTGACCTTCTTCCAGTTTTTTCCGCAGCCCTTGAATACCCGGTGTCTTGGTCAGGTTATGATAAGAGAGGATCAACCGGGTCCGGCCTTTATGGGCCGCAATTTCATTTTTCAGTTGAGAGCGTAACTCCCTGCTCGTTCGAAGTTCCAGGTCCACATAATTACAACCCAAGGCCACCGCCTTTTTTAACAGGTCCACCCGCTCCCGTTCGCTTCCGGAAAAACGGCCCCCCTCTTCCCTCATCCGATTGGTGACCAAGATCTCTCCCTTACGGCGGGAGAGAAATCCCTTCAGATCCGGATGGGGGATTCCATCGATCCGTAATTCAAGAATCGGGGCCAGCGCCAGGCCCTGCTGGATTTTCTTCCGGGCTTCGGCATTGGAAGAGGCGGTGATGGGAATACAAAGTTTCATTCCGACTCCGCTCGGGGGTATGATCCCAAGGTTTTGAGAAAACGGGTGGCTTTCCCGATTTTTTTCAGGCAGTGTTTGGCCGCTTCATCTTCCTGATGGCCAGCGAAATCGACAAAAAAGAGATACTCCCACATCCGGCCCGGCCAGGGATAGGACTCGATGCGGAGCAGATTTAGACCTTCCTGGGCAAAGGGTTCCAGGGCATGAAGCAAGGCCCCCGGTACATGGGTGGTGCCGAAAAGAATGGAGGTCTTATCCTGTCCGGTTGGAGCACTTTGCTTTTTCCCCAGAATCAGAAAACGGGTGGTGTTCAGGGGATGGTCTTCGATCTTGTCGGCCAGAATTTTCAGTCCGTACAACCCTGCCGCTTCCAGGCTGCCCACGGCGGCCCCCTCCTGATCCTCCAGCACCCTTTTCGCCGCTTCCGCCGTATTCTCCACCCGGATTAAGGGACGGCGGGGCAGGTTTTTCTCCAGCCAGCCCTGGCACTGGCCCAGGGCCTGGGGATGGGAATAAACCCGTTTGATTTTTTCTAAGCGTTCCTGGGCCGCCAGCAGATAGTGGGATATTCTTAAAAAAACCTCGGCTCGAATGGAAAGAGGTGTGGAAATCAAACGATCCAGGGTCGGTTTGACCGATCCTTCACCGGAGTTTTCAATAGGTACCACACCATAGGCGCTTCTTTCCCTTTCGGCCTGTTCAAAGACCAGGGCGATGCTGGCCTGGGGCAGGAGGCGCACCGATCGCCCGAAATGGGTCAGGGCGGCCAGATGGGTGAAGGAGGCCTCGGGACCGAAATAGGCCACGCTGATCGGACCCTGCAATGCGCGGGAGGCGGAAATGATCTCCCGGTAGATATCGTGCAGGGCCTTTTCCGGCAAGGGTCCTTGGCTGAGCCGGGACAAATACTGATAGACCTGACTCTCCCGCGAGGGATCATAGACCTCCCGTCCTTTCTCACTTTTCACTTTTCCCACAGCAAGAGACAGTTCGGCCCGTTCATTCAGGAGGGTAACGATTTCCTGGTCCTTTTTCTGTAAGGCCTCTCTCAGTTCTTCGATGGATTGCTTGGTCATGCCTTCAGATCCTCTATGGTTTCTATGATGGTTTTAGGGGGAATGTCGGCTGAGACAAAGGGCAGGCCGATTTTTTTGATCAGTACAAAAGGAACCTGGGTCCCTTCTTTTTTCTTGTCTTTGCTCAGGCGAGCGACAACGGCCTTGGTTTTAAGCTCAGTGGGAATGCGGTGGGGTAAAGCACAGGCCTTGACCAGCGATTCGATTCTCTCCGCTTCCTTCAGGGACAGATAATTCAGTTTTTGGGAAAGACGGGCGGCGAAGACCATGCCGATACCCACGGCCTGACCGTGGGAAAGGGCATATCCGGATTCGGATTCGACAGCGTGGCCCAAGGTATGGCCGAAATTAAGGATGCGGCGTAAGCCGCCTTCCTTCTCATCCATTTCCACGATCCTTTTTTTGATCCGGCAGGATTTTCCGACCAGCTTTTCCAGCAATCGAAGATCCCTTTTTTTCAGCGCCTGGATTTCCTGCTCCAGGGTGGCCAGGATCTGCGGGTCCTCGATCACGCCGTATTTAATGATTTCGGCCAGGCCGCTGATATATTCCTTATCCTCCAGAGTATTGAGGAAATCCAGATCGATGAATACCGCCTGGGGCTGGTAAAAGGTGCCCAAAAGATTTTTCCCGGCCGGCAGATCGATTCCGGTTTTCCCGCCGATACTGCTGTCCACCTGGGCCATGAGGGTGGTCGGTATCTGGAAAAAGGGCACCCCCCGCATATAAATCGAGGCGATGAAACCGGTCATATCCCCGGTCACCCCTCCGCCCAGGGCGATCAACGCCGTGTGACGGTCGGCCCCCAGGTCCATCAGCTTGTCCACCAACTGCAGGGTAGTGCCCATATTTTTGGAACCCTCCCCTTCGGGAAAATCGATCAGGTCGACCTTGAGGTTCATACTCCGCAGCGTCTCCAGAACCCGTTGACCATGAAGCCGATTTACCCTGGAATCGGTGATGATAACAAAACGGTTGATCCAGGTCCCTTTGTTTAAAATGACCCCGACACGATCCAGGATATCCTGGCCGATATAGATGCGGTAACCCGTGGGTTGGGAAGCATCCAGTTGTACTTTGATCTGATTCATTGCAGTACCCCGGTCCCTTTTTTGAGTACACTTTGCATTAATCGTAATTCATCCATCAATTGATAAAACTTTTCCGGTTTCAGGGATTGGGCCCCGTCACACAAGGCCTTTTCCGGCTGGGGATGGACTTCCACCAGGATGCCGTCGGCCCCAACGGCCAGGGCGGCTTTGGACAGGGGCAGGACATATTTCCAAAAGCCGGTGGCATGGCTGGGATCGACGATCACCGGCAGATGGGACAATTCCTTCAATACCGGCACGGCGCTTAAGTCCAGGGTATTGCGGGTGGCGGTTTCAAAGGTCCGGATGCCCCGTTCGCAGAGCATGACCTGATCGTTTCCGGCGGCCAGGATATATTCGGCGGACATGAGCAATTCTTCTATGGTGGTCATCATGCCTCTTTTGAGCAGGACCGGTTTGTGACTCTGGCCGACTCTTTTCAATAAAGGAAAGTTCTGAACATTTCGGGTGCCGATCTGCAGGATATCGGTATGCTCCTCCACCAGTTCCACTTCGGTGGTGTTCATGACCTCGGTGATCACCGGTACTTCCATTTTGTCCCGGACCTTTTTCAACATTTTCAGCCCTTCTTCTTCCAGACCCTGGAAACTGTAGGGCGAGGTCCTGGGTTTATAGGCCCCACCACGCAAAATATGTCCTCCCCCTTTTTTTACGATATATGCACTTTCCATAAGCTGCTCGTCGCTTTCTATGGAGCAGGGACCGGCCATGACGATGAATTCCGGCCCGCCGATTTCCACCTGGCCCACCCGGACAATAGTGTCCCCGGTCTTGGCCTCCCGGCTGGCCAGTTTGTAGGGTTTCAGGATACGGACCGCCTTCTCCACCCCGGGCAGGTATTCGACCGATTTAAGCTGTTCCTTACCCCGGTCGTCCCCCACCACACCGATGATGGTCTGCTCCACCCCACGGGAGGGATGGGTCTGATAACCCACCGATTCTATCCATTGCAGGACATTGTTTATTTCTTCCTCTGTAGCCTGCTTTTTCATAACGATGACCATGACTGGCTCCTTTCCTTGGCCCGGGGTCGATCCCGCTGTCCCCCCGGTCTGTTAAAAAGATAAAAAAAAAGGCCATGGGGGCATCCGTTTTGTCTCCCCATGGCCTTTTGTGTTTTCTTTTTTTTCTTACTTCATGTTCTCCTGGGCGATGGGCAGACCGGTGTAACGTAATAATAATAAAAATAAAACCAAAAGTTAAAATTGAAAACCTTCACGTCTTTTTCCATCACTATAGGAGTCTTTTTTGTAAAACGGTTATAATTATAATAGGATAGGAAGGACCTTGTCAAGGGAAAATTGGATTTCCCAAAGGGATCAAGACCGCAATATTTTTAACTTATTGTTATTTAATCATATTTTTGTAGTCACCTTTTCCAATAAGTGGGAATGGGGGAAAAGGCTAAAAATCAAAGGCGATCTTAAACAAAGGTTGACTTTAACTGTTTGTTTTGGTTAATATAATACAATTTTTCGCCTTATTATGCTCGGCAACCATTTATTGTACGGTTAGCCCCTCTCCAATATCCTCAAACCCAAAAGCGCTGAATGCCGACAGCTTTAAAAAAAGAAAGGCTGGTCCATGAAGCAACCCCCTAAAACCCCATTCTCTTACAAAAGATGGGGTTTTTGTTTGAACAAGTGATCATGAAATGAAACAACGTATTTTCATCAGCAGTGTCCAGAAAGAGTTTTCCGGAGAGCGCAAGGCGTTACGGGACTTTCTTCGGGGAGACCCCCTTCTTTACCGATTCTTCGATGTTTTCCTTTTCGAAGAAGCCCCGGCTAAAGATCGACGGGTGGATGAATTATATCTGAAGGAGGTTAAACATTCTTCGATTTATATTGGCCTTTTCGGAAATGAATACGGCGTCCCAGATAAGAATGGCCTGTCTCCCACTCACCGGGAGTTTCTTCAGGCAACGAAATTCAGAAAGCATAGGCTCATCTTTGTGAAGGGAGGTGATGACAGTATCCGCAATACGAAAATGAAGGCGCTGATTGAGGAAGCCGAATCCCAATTGGTGCGCCGCCGTTTTACAACCACCGCCGAGTTAATTGCCGGAATCTATGCCAGCTTGATTGATTACCTCGCAGATAAAGACTTATTACGAATCGGGCCTTTCGATGCCTCAATTTGCGAGGAAGCCGGATTAAAGGATATTTCAACCAAAAAGGTGAAATGGTTTTTGAATTTAGCAAGGGACTCCCGGGGGTTTCCTCTTGAGGCCGGTGCCGATATTCAAACCGTTCTTACCCATCTGCGCCTTCTGAAAAAAGGACATCCTATTAATGCGGCGATCCTTCTTTTTGGACGCGAACCTCAACGTTTCATTTACTCTTCCGAGGTGAAGTGCGCCCACTTCCATGGCACCCAGGTCCAGAAACCTATTCCTTTTTACCAGGTCTATAAGGGTAACCTTTTTGAGCTGGTCGATCAGGCAGTAAATTTCGTTCTATCCAAGATCGACTTGGCTGTGGGTACCCGAGCCGTAAGCATTCAGGCCCCTGTTGCTTATGAAATACCGCCGGAAGTTATCACCGAGGCTATCGTAAATGCTATTGCCCACCGTGATTATACCAGCACGGCCAGTGTGCAGGTCATGCTTTTCTCTGATCGGCTTGAGGTTTGGAACCCAGGTTCCTTGCCCCCAGCCCTGACCCTCAAGAGTCTGCTGAAACCCCACGGATCTTATCCAAGGAATCCCCTGATCGCTGAACCGCTTTATTTAACAAAATACATCGAGCGCATGGGCACCGGCATCCGTGACATGATAGAACGGTGCCGAACCGCCGGATTATCGGGCCCGGAATTCAAGCTTACCGACGGGTTTGTCATCACTATTCGCCGCAAGCCCGACATAGCCTTTAAAACCGTAGGAGGAATCACCCCGCAGGTTTTTCGGCCAGAGTCACGGCCAGAGTCACAGCTAGAGTCACGGCTGGGGTCAACCTTGGCCGCAAGGATCTTTCTGATTCTCAAGAACAGGGATCAAGGTAAGGCCGCAATGGCATCGGAACTAGGACACAAGACGGTATCTGGAGAGCTCAATAAGCAGATCAAGAGGCTTCAGGAGCTTGGATTGATAGAAATGACCATACCCGAAAAGCCCAACAGCCGACTCCAGAAATACCGGGTGACAAAAAAAGGGAAAGAATATTTGGAAGGAATCAAGACGAAACGGGAAAGAAAATGAAGGGCCAAGGTAAGGTCGCCTCTAAATACAAGCTCTACCTGCCCGCTGAGCAGGAATTGATCGAGGAAATTCAGCGGGAGAAACAATTGATACTCAAGGAGCGACAGTAGCATTAAAGCAAAAAAGTTGATGTGGCTGGATTTATCCCAGAGCAATCTCCTTTTAACGTCGAATTTAGGCTGAAGTGACCCAACCTATTCCTTCCGTCACTTACCTTGAGAGGACTTGGAATGGCCCAGAAAAATTATAATTGGAAACGCTTTTGGGTAAAACGGGAAGGTCAATTAAATCTTGCTGATAATGGCTATCTTTTTGATCCTGATTCCGAGTGGGGCAGGATCTACAATCCCGATGTATTATCATATACCGCAATTTCAAGTACTCCTTGTTTAATCCTCCTTGGGGAGCCCGGGATTGGTAAGAGTACAGCCATTCAATTAGAATACAACAAGTTGAAAGTCTTTGAACCGACGAAAAGGTTGCTTTTGGACCTCCGATCTGTCGGTAGTGATACTCAGCTTAATCGTAAATTATTTGATAATAAAGATTTTAAAAAATGGAAAAGGGGGACTTTCAGTTTTCATCTTTTCTTAGACAGCTTTGATGAATGTCTTCTCAGGATTGACACTTTGGCTGCTCTTCTTATCGAAGAATTTCGTGAATGCCCAATCGATCGCCTTTCTTTAAGGATTACCTGTCGAACTGCTGAATGGCCAAATATTCTTGAAGATAGTCTACTTAAATTATGGGGGAGGGATCATTGTGGCATCTATGAAATGGCACCTTTGCGCCGCCGAGATGTCCTGGAAGCTGCTGAGCGAAATAACCTTGACTCGGATAAATTTCTTCAGGAAATAGATCGAACTGAAACAGTCCCTTTGGCAATAAAACCCGTCACTCTTGAATTTCTCCTGAATATTTATTCTCGGTCTGGGGTAATGCCGCAAACCCGAACCGAACTTTACTCCCAAGGGTGCTTAATTCTGTGTGAGGAACAAAACCCCAGCCGCCGTGGGGCAGGACTTTTTGATGACTTGTCCCCAGACCAGAAAATTATAGTGGCATCAAGGATTGCAGCCGCAACTATTTTCGCCAATAAATATGCTGTTTGGACCGGAATGGATCTCGGTAATGTCCCAGAAGAAGACATTATAGCCCAAAAACTAAGCGGCGGGATGGAAAACTCTCATGGAGTTGCCTTCGAGGTAACCGAACATGCAATTAGGGAAACTATAGCAACCGGACTTTTCACATCTCGGGGAGCAGAAAGGATGGGCTGGGTTCATCAGACCTATGCTGAGTATCTTGCCGCAAGGTTCCTAATAGACAAAGGGTTGAACCTTCAGCAGATCATGAGCCTACTCGTACACCCTTCTGATCCTGGTAGGAGGTTGGTCCCCCAATTACATGAAACCGCCTCTTGGCTCGCCAGCATGGATCAAAGGATATTTCAGAAGATTTTGGAGACTGATCCTGAAGTCCTGCTTCGAAGTGACATTACAATAGAAGATGATTCGACTAAAAATAAAATTATAGCACACCTTCTTGGCCTTATCCAAAAAGAGGAAATGCTGGATATTCCTTGGCAGCACCGCAAGAACTACATAAAGCTGAAGCATTCCGGTCTGTCAGAACAACTCAAACCGTATATCATCGATAACTCAAAAAGCCGTTATGTCCGTCGAACTGCAATCGATATTGCAGAGGTCTGTGAAACAAAGGAACTTCAGGAAGATCTCGTCGCAATTGCCTTGGATTCTAAAGAGGAGATGGGACTTCGTATTGAAGCAACCCATGCGGTTTGGATTGTGGGTGATTCAACAACAAGAGTAAAGCTAATTCCTCTTGCCAAGGGACAAGGGGGGGATGATCCTGAAGACAGACTAAAGGGAATTTCACTTTATGCAGTTTGGCCAGAACATATCAAAGCGAAGGAGCTTTTCGATGTCCTTACACCACCCAAGAGAGAATTTTTTATTGGGCATTATCAGACTTTTTTGACCGAAGAGGTTGTAAAACACCTTGAACCCCAGGATCTTCCTGTCGCTCTGAATTGGATAATAACTCTGGATCGAAGGCGACTACCCTCAGATCCCTTAGAAAGATTGAAGGACGATATTATTTTGAAAGCTTGGGGAAATCTTGAATATTTCGATGTCTTGGAAAGGTTTGCGGAAGTAGCCTTATTGAGAATAAGAGATTACGATTCGGTTGTAAGGGGAGATGAAGAATCCCAATTTCGGATCAATCTCATTAATGAGGACCGGAAACGACATTCAGTTCTTAAGTTTATGATTAATCTTTTATCATCATCTGATAATATCCTATCATATTTGGCCTTTAATAAGGCTCCCTTCGCTTTAGAAAAAGACATGGGCTGGATGATTGATCGTTTGCGTGAAGAGGAATCGCGAGAAAATCAAATAAAATGGGCTCAGGTGATAAAAGCTGTTTTTAATCCCTGGGAACCAACCCAAGTTAACACTCTACTTGATTCAGTAAAAGATATTCCGATTCTATCTGAAACCTTTCACGATTTTATAACCCCGATTGAATTGAATTCCCCTGAGGCTCAGAAACTCCGAAACCAATACAAGAAGATCCAAAATGCACAAAGAAGAGAAAAAGTTCTGATTGATCCGCCTCCCTCTGAACGCATTTCATCTCTTTTGGATGAAATGGAGTCCGGAAACTTGGATGCCTGGTGGCGACTTAATATGGAAATGACTCTCGAGCCCGAAAGTTCTCATTATGGCAATGAGTTTGAGTTCGATTTGACTACTCTACCAGGGTGGAAAGCAGTCGATGAGGGAACAAAGGGCCGAATTATAAAAGCAGCTTTGAAATATATTCTTGAGGCTGACCCAGAGACAAAAGAATGGTTGGGGAAAAACGTTTTGTTTCGTCCTGCCTATTCCGGGTTGAAGGCATTGAGGATCCTAATTGATCAAAATCCGGCCTCTGTAGAGAAGCTTAAGCCGGAAATCTGGAAGAAATGGTCTCCAGCCGTCATTGGTTGTTCATGGCCAGGCCGAGCTGAAGAAGAAGAGATTTTGAAAAGTCTAGTAAAAAAGGCTTATGCTTATGCTCCAGAAGAGATTCTCAAGACTTTAATAAGCATGATTGAAATAGAAGACCAAAATAATGGGTTTATTTCTATAATCAGAAAAATGGATCAATGTTGGGACAATCGATTATCTGAGGCGGTTTTTTATAAAATGAAAGACGTGAAATTGAAACCCAGAAGCGCTGGAGATCTTGCCGAGAAACTCGTTGAGCATCGTTTTCTGGGATCATATGAATACATGCGAACTCTCCTCAACCACCGAACCCCGGAGGGAAAGAGGTCGGAATTAGCCCTCTTTGTAACTGAGGCACTTTTAGGGGACGCAAAAAATAATTGGGCAGATATATGGTTTATTCTCAAAGAGGACGAGGAATTCGGCAGGAAAGTTCTCGAATCAATATCTTACGGAGGGCGTCGGGATGATGCCTTTGTCGCATCTCTTAAAGAAAGAGAGTTGGCAGATCTTTTCGTTTGGTTATCTCATAAATATCCTCGTGAAAAGGACCCAAAGTTCAATGGTGGCCATTCGGTGGGGCCTCGCGAAAGCATTGGTCATTGGAGAGATAAACTTTTACGTCACCTTAGTCAACTCGGTACTCCAGAAGCTTGTGATGCCATTGAGTGGATCTTGAAGGAATTCCCTCATTTTAATTGGCTAAAATGGACACTTCAAGAAGCCAGGACCATAACACGTCAAAAAACTTGGATTCCGCCTCGTCCGGAAGATGTATTAGCAATTACGAAAGGCGCAGACTATCGACTTGTACAGGACGGAGAGCAACTTCTCGATATCACCATAGAATCCCTTGATAGGCTCCAAATAAAACTTCACACTGAAACACCACGAGTAGTATCCTTGTGGAATGAAGCTCCAGGACAAATCATGCCTAAGGATGAGGGACGTTTCTCTGATTTCGTAAAAAATCATTTGGAGGATGATCTCACAAAAAGGGGAATAATTGTCAACAGAGAGGTTGAAGTTCGTCGGATCAAAGGTAGGGGAACCGGGGAGCGGACGGATATTCATGTAGATGCCGTTAGGAAAAGATCAAATGGGGAATTTTATGACCGGATAACCGTAGTGATCGAATCCAAAGGATGCTGGAATCCTGAACTCGATACAGCAATGGAGACTCAGTTAGTTGGTCAGTATATGGGCGAGGATAGATCCCAATTCGGTTTATATTTGGTCGGATGGTTCAATTGCGATCTCTGGGTGGATGACGACTATAGAAAAAAGCAAGCCCCAAGAATCAGCATTGAACAAGTTCGAGTCCAATTAGAGAAGCAAGCCTCAGAACTTTCAACAAATGGGAGGATTATTAAGGCATTTGTAATAGATGCAGCCCTTTTTCAAGATCGGGTATAGAAATCTGCTTATATTCGAAAAACGAACAAAAGAAGAAAGAATAAAATATATTATCTTTCATAAACTGATTTGTTTTTTCTATCCCCAACCATGGCTATCTCTGGAAGAGCTTGATGATGGTTTATTTGGGGGAATATGAGGAAATTGAGAAAAAGTTACAACTGCCCTAAAAGGTGCGAAAGTAATTCTATTGCCATAATTGAGAGTTGAGGGAATCCCGGTGATTAAGGAGAACTCTACGGCCACCACAGAAAAATTATTGCAGGAGGAGGTTTCGGTTTTTTGACGTTCCGGCTTATCTTTCCGATGAAGTGTCTGCGGCGACGGCGGTTTCGGCCTGGACTTGAACGGCAGGATAACTGCCTTCGAACAGAACATCCCCATCGGCGTGGTGATTTTTAACAACTCCGCTTTGGGCTGGGTCAAGCACGGCCAGGGGAAAAGGGTCATTGCCAGTGACTTCCGCCGGATGAATTAGGAGGAGATGGCCCGGGTCATGAGCTGCCAGGGAATTCGGGTGGAAAATCCGGTGCAGATCCCTGCGGCCCTGGCTGAGGCCCTGAAAGAGGAAAGGCCGACCGTGGTGGATGTGGTCACTTCACAAAAAACCACCTTTCAGGATGTGACTTCCCCTCTGGCCGGGACTTGAAAAAGGCCACATAAGCCCCAACCCGGATTTCAGCCCTTTTTTTATTCTGTTTAAAGATTTAATGACCCTTCTGGGAAGCGGTCTTCGGGTGGTCCTCTTCCTCCGGTGCCTTGGTAGGGCCCCAAAGATGAGCCAAATAAAAGGCCTTCCGGATCTCCGAGAGGGCTGCGGGTAACAGCCCAAGGGGTGAAGGCAGGGAAAAGTCAAAACAAACGGGGTCCTTTGGAGAGTCGGTTTTTTCAGGAGAAAGCAGCCTTTCTAATTGATAGGGGAAGGAGGTCAAAAACCGATAGGCCTCATCGATTTCCCGAAAACGATCGGGATTAAATTCCGGGGGATACCGTCTTACCAACCGCTGGTAGGCCTTTTCTATCTCTTCCTTGCCGGCATCGCCGGAAAGGTTCAGGGCCTTCAAGGCTTCAGATTTGTTTTCCATCAGTATCTCCTCTTCAGCCTGGCCAGCAGGTCTATGAGGTGGTTTTTTAAAGGTCCGGCCCCTTTTTCTCCTTCTTTGATCCGGTCGGAGCAGAGGTTGCTCAAACGGATCAGAAAGCTCTCTTGATCTTTAGTGGACATCTTCTTCCGGATAATTGGAAGGATTTCTTCGATCCTTTGTAAAGGGACTTCCTTCAGGGTGTCCATATGTGCGAGGATAAAGGCAAGTAAGGACTTTTGCTTGGTAGTAAGCAGAAAGTCTAAGCTCGAGTCCAGAATTTCCGGAGCAGCGGTTTTCTCAAAGAGGGTTATCTGGTGATTCACTTCCATCAAGTGATCCAAAATCGGCATCAGGCTTTTTTGGCCTTGATAAATCAGCTCCAGGTGTTTGGTGTACCCTTTAACGGTAAAAACGTTTCCCTGAAAACATTGAAGGTAAGCCAAGGCCGGGGAAAAAACAGGATCTCCCTTCCATTGTGAAAGTTGATTGCGAGTGGCAGTCAGGATCTCTTGGCTTTCTTCAGCAAAAATGGATTCTTCGAAAGCTTGGTTGGAAAGATCCAATCCCCGGGGCTTGGAGCTCGAAGCCATCACCAAATAAAAGTCCAGTCTCTTCTTGAGATAACCGAGGATTTGGTCCAAAAAAGTCGGCTCCTGCAAAAAAAAATCCGTCAAAGGCTTTATGAGGCCCACACGCGGAAAAATCTCTTCGTCTAAAAACTCTAAGACCCATTGGAGATCTTCCGACCCGGGTTTCCCCGGTCCGCTCAATGCCTGATGGGCCGTTTCCTTCAATGTCCGGTCTTTGCCCTTTTCGGCCGTGATCAGGGCCAGAAGGGCCAACTTCTGGTCCAGACACCCGGTTTTTCCCACGGCTTCCATCAGGGCCACCAAGGGGGAAAGATCCCCGTAGAAACCCTCCCTTTCCCAAAGCAGATCAAGGTCCTTTTTTATTATCGGACTGAACAGGAGGGATAATTCCTTTTTCTGCCGGCCATCCAATCGGGACGCCTTTTCACTGACCCCGGCCAGGACATCCTGGAAGAGGTTTTCAAACAAAGCGAATAAATCATCCGAAGCATTTTGCCGGACCAGGGCACGGACCCGGCCCAGCAGCCTGACCTTTCCCTCAAAATCGGCCTGTGAGGCCTCTTTCGCCAGATGGGAGAGCTCCTTGGCGGAAAGCAAAGCAGGAGAGGCTCCCAACAGGTCATTTCTGATTTTCTGGGCCTTCTCGCCGGCCAGACGGTCAAACAGAAAGGGGATGGCCGTGATTATTTCCCCCATCAGGAGATGGGATTCTTTTTCAGACTTGAGTTTCAGATAGTGGGCCAATTGAATCAGATGGGGGTGGATCAGAATGGTGAAAAAATTGGGAGGACTTGCAAGTGCAATCTCTTCCAGTAGACGGTCTGCTTCCTGAAGCGCACTTACCAAAGGCGGATTCAGCCTTTTCTTCAGACTTGTCGGACCAATGACTTTGCGCAGTTTCTTCATACCTTCGCCCAGGTACCGGATCAGGCTGCCCAAATAGGGCCCCCCGGTCAAAAGGGCCAAGCGGTCATAATGGTTTTTATCGATTTTTTCCGGCTGGGCGATCAGGGTGGTCAATATCCCTTCAATTTTTTCTTTTTTAAAAAGCCCCTCTTCCCAGGATAAGGCCCTTTCCCGGAAAAGGCTTCCTTGGGGACTCAGGCCGTTTAAGGCAACAAGCTCCTGGTGGACCTCTTGACCGTCGTGTTGTCGTTTTAAAAGCAGCAATAAAGTAAAATCCGGAAAAGTGGGTAATGGCTTGAAAGAACTCACCTGATCAAAAAATTCCATTAGATGCTTGGGAAGTCGAAAGGCCCGCTGCACCAGCTTTTTCCAGGCCTCCGCCCTTTGCTGGTCAAAATATGATTGGAGCCCTTCATTTTCGATGAGTTTCAGCCATTCCCAATACCGCCCGGCCTGGAAGGTCTTGTCAATATCTTTCCGAATCCTTTTCAGCTTGGCTTTATTCATCCGGCGAAAGCCTTTCCTCGGCCTTTTCCATTTTGTCAAGCAAACGGTCTTCCAGATCATCTATTTCTTTCAGGTCCCCTTCCTGTTTCAGGGCTTGTTCGTACCTGAAAGCCAGATCTTTCAACTCCCCCCGGAAGGCTTCCGAAAGTTCAGGATGGTCCCTCAGTTTTTTGGCCTTTTCCAGGATATAATTCATGACCTCCTGATCCGCCGCCTCTTCCTCCACATCATTCAAGATTTTTTTCCGGCGCACATCCAGGGTCACTTCCTTGCGGTTATGAAATCCCTTCTGATCGACGGTAATGTGGACCAGCCCTTCTTTATCATAGGCAAATTCGGTCAGGACCGGGCTGTTGCTCGGGGATGGTTTCAGGGGAAAATAAAACCGTCCGATCAAAGCGTTTTCTTTGCAGGAGGGACTTTCCCCCTGAAAAATCTCCACCTCCACCCCTGGCTGGTCGTCCTGCATCGTGTAATAAACCTCGCTTTTTCTGACCGGCAGGCGGGTATTCCGTCGGATGATCACGGAAAAGAAATCGGCATCGTTCGTTTCCCAATCCACGGTGTCCATGGTTTTGACTCCCAGGGAATGAGCCGTTACATCTAAAAGAATATGACCGAGCGGCTCTCCAGCGATCAATCC
>JBFMBU010000075.1:0-6674 GCA_040755035.1 Thermodesulfobacteriota bacterium | reverse complement strand
GATGGCCACGGCGGAAAACCCCCATTTTTTTCTTTTAGCCTCCGGAAGCGGGGGTATCCGTCAGGTAAAGGACTTAAAAGGTGCGGAAATAGGCATTTCCAAAGGAACGATCATTGAATATGTGGCCGATCGTCTTTTAAGTGCTCATGGGCTTGATCCTGCCGGCGTAACCTACGTCTCTGTCCCGAAAATCAGCGATCGAATGTCCCTCCTGGCCGCCGGTCAGCTCAAGACCGCCGTTATGCCCGATCCTCTGGCCGCCCTGGCGATACAACAGGGGGCCAAAATTATCCTTCATGATGCGGCCTATCCAAAGCCGGGGGCCAGTGTTCTTTCCTTTAGGAAAGGGTATGTCGATCGAAACCCCCGTTTAATGAAGGCCTTTTTAGCTGCCGTGGAAGAAGCGGTAAACAGGATCAATCGCTCTCCTTCTACCTATAAAAATCTATTGACCGAGAAGAAGATCGTACCTCCTACACTGATCAGTTCCTATAGGATGCCAAAATTTCCCCGGGCCTCGGTCCCGGCTGAATCGGAGTGGAAAGATGTCTTAAACTGGGCCAAAACCAAAGGGTTCTTGAACGTGGATTTGGCTTATAAGGATTCGGTGAATTCTTTATTTTTACCCTAAGGTTTGGCTTTTCCCTTTCGGCCGTATCAAATGATCAAATTAGAACAGGTTTCTTTCCAATACCTCTTCCCGCCGGTGTTTGAAAATTTCAATTGGGCGGTCCAGGCCGGAGAATCCTGGACGGTATTAGGCCCTTCGGGATGCGGTAAGAGCACGTTGCTTTATCTGCTGGCGGGTTTGCGTAATCCAACGGCGGGGAAGATATGGATAAATAACGAACCGCTACTCAGACCCAGGCCGCAAACGGGATTAATCCTCCAGGACTATGGATTATTGCCCTGGTGGACGGTCCGTCAAAACATCGAGCTCGGTTTAAGGATCCGGCGCTTTTATGGCGCGGATGGGATTCATGCCCCCCTTAAAGAGACCCGGGGTCCTTCGGTTGGATATTGGCTTACCCGTCTGGGTCTGGATTCCGTTGCCGATCACTATCCGGCCCAGCTTTCGGGCGGCCAGCGCCAACGAACGGCCATCGCCCGTACTCTGGCCTTGCATCCTGACCTGCTGCTCATGGATGAACCTTTTTCTTCCCTGGACGCCCCTACCAGGGAATCTTTGCAGGATTTAACCTGGGAACTGATAGTCGAACAAGGGTTGAATTTGATCCTGGTCACCCATTCTTTGGAAGAGGCCGCCTTGATGGGACGTAAAATTCTTCTTCTGAGCGGACCACCCAACCGAGAGATACAAGTGGTCGATAACCCGGGAGCCAGGACCCCCGGTTTCAGGGAAAGTCCGGCTTATCACCTCTTAAACCGGGATTTGCGCCGATCTTTTGAGTCCCTTAATATCTCTGCAGGTGACAGGGAATGATTGATTCCAATCATCGTCGGGAAGTATTAATCGCCGTTTTGTCGCTTTTGGTTCTCTGGCAGGCCGCCGCCTGGCTCATTCAACGCCCTATTTTACCTTCACCGATCCTAGTCCTGTCGGCTTTTTTCAAGGATCTTAACAGTGGTGAACTGGTGGGTCATTTTTTGCGCAGCTTGTGGCGGGTTATTGCCGGAACGGGATTGGCGGTTTTGACCGCCGCCCCGGCCGGTTTGGTATTGGGGCAGTCCCCCCGGGTTTATCGTTTTTTTTCTCCTTTTATTTATTTATTATACCCGATTCCCAAGGTGGTGTTTGTTCCCGTCGTCTTTCTTTTTTTCGGGATCGGTGATCCGGCCAAAATTTTTATTATCTTTTTGATCCTGTTTTTTCAAATTCTGGTTTTAGTTAGAGACCAGGCCGCCGGAATTCGTCCGGAATTGATTCAGTCGGTAAGAAGTCTGGGGGCCGGGCGCCGGGCCTTGTTTCGTTTCGTTTATCTCCCGGCCGGACTGCCGGCCATGTTGACCGCCCTTCGGCAGAGCGTGGGCACGGCTGTTGCCGTTCTTTATATCGCCGAACTCTTTGCCACTACCCAGGGCCTGGGATATTATATCTATTTCCAAGGCAGTACTCTGCTGAATTATCCGGCCATGTATGCCGGGGTCGTGGCCATGAGTATTCTGGGATTCGGCCTCTATTTCGCTTTGGATCGATTGGAGCGATGGTTGTGCCCCTGGCGGTTCATCCAATAAATCCTACTCCCAGGGCGAACAAAACGGAATAAATCAGGGCTAATTGCGCCGTTTGGGCCAAGACCGGGTTCAAAGCCCGGCCCTCAGCCCTTATGAATGTGTGAAAAAGATAGAGTGCGTAAGGGAAAGATAACCAACAAAAAAGCCCCCCCAAGCTTTTTTCGCCAGTTACCCAGAACAGGATTGGAATCAGATAGGCCCCCAACAGATTAATCCCGAATTCAAGGTCCATGGCCTTCCGCCCGAGCAAGACGGCCAGGGTTCGTTTGCCGGCCCTCAGGTCGGTCAACCTGTCCCGGGTGTTATTGACCACCAATATGTTGACGATCAATAAGCCGGGTCCGATCGCGGCCCAAAGCACAGTGGAGGTCACGGTCCCGGTCTGGGCATAGTAGGTCCCTCCCACGGCGGCGAAGCCGAAGGTCAACAAAACAAAAAATTCTCCCAAACCGTAATAGCCATAGGGGAAGGGTCCGCCGGTATAGGCCAGGGCGGACAGGATTAGGATCAGCCCCAAGGCAATGACCGGCCAGCCCCGAAGCCAAACTAAGTAGAGGCTAAGCATAGCGGCCAGGCCAAAGACGAAGGTAATTCCGTATTGCATTTGGCCGGGACTGATCAGACCGGCGGCCGTAACCCTGGTGGGGCCGAGGCGGTCGGGTTGATCCGTTCCTTTTTTAAAATCAAACAAATCGTTGGCCAGATTAGCCCCGACCTGCAGCAGCAAAGCGATCAAAAGACAAACGATGGCCGCCGGTCCATGGAACTGTCCATCCCGAAAGGCAAAGGCTATGGCCAGCAACACCGGGGCGGCGGCAGCCGGCAAGGTCCGCAGGCGGGCGGCCATCAGCCAGCGATGAAGCGGAGAAGCGGGTGAGATTTCAGACGGCATTCGTTTTTACGTCTTCCAATAAACGAAAAAAGAAGGTTTCCTTTAAATTTTTGGAAAGGGTTTTCCCGTCGGCCCCTTTTTATCGGAATTTCAATGAAAAGTCCATCTTCATTCAAAGGACGAACCTTATTGGGGGGATGGGGTCTGATGGTTTGATCTTTCTACGATCAAAGGTAAGGAAGGGGTGGGGGGGTATCCCTATCCGGGTGTGAATATTTTTTTTAAACCAAGAATAACCCAAAAGAGGATTCGGTTTTATTCTTTGACAGGTTGCTTTCCCTTTCCTATCCTACCGACATATAAGGAATATTCTCGGGTTTGGCGATTTCCGCCTTACCCATTAACCCCTCGACTGACTCGGGGCTTTGAGTTTGTCGAAAGTGTGCCTTCCTCTCTGGTCGTCAAAGATCTGGAGCGGATCATCGTCCTGGGTCCCAGCGGGGTGGTTCTCTTTTCCCTGAATACCATCGGCATCCTTCCGGCCTTGCCGTTCCCCTGTCAACCGGATTTCTTCCCTTTACTCGTCAAAAATCTGGTTAAAAAGACGGCGGACGTTTTGGCACACTTTCCGGTAATGGGCGGTTACCTCCCAGCCCGGGATTTCGGCCCGGCCCAATCCCAGAACATTGAGTTCCGCGGCCCGCGTCAGTTCCTGGGGATGATAGGTGCGCGGGTCTCCTTTGCGGTCATACAAGAGCTGCAGCCCGTGGTCCAGGAGACTCAGGAATTGATAGGCTTCCTTCAGCAGTAAAAAATCCATCTCGGACAGGCAGCCGTTGTCCTGCAGGGCCTTCAGGACCCGCAAGGTGTTGGTCTGGCGCAGGGCCGGGATCGCCCCCAAGTAGGTCCATTGCAGATACTGGGTGATGAATTCAATATCGGCCAGTCCCCCAAAACCCAATTTGGGATTGATCCTCTCCCCGTCCTCCCCGGAACGTTCCTTTTCCATGCGGGAACGATAGTGAATCATCTCCTGCCGGACCTCGAATGGGGGAGGGCTTTGAAAAAGAAGGGTCTCTATCCGTTCCCCGACTTCATCGACCAGGCTTTCCGGACCGACGATGATCCGGGCCTTGAGCAGGGCCTGTCTTTCCCAGTTGCCGGCCTGGTCCCGATAATATTCATAAAAAGAATCCAGGGAAACGATCAAAGGACCGACGCTGCCGGAAGGTCGCAGGCGGGTGTCCACGGTATAGCCCGGCCCTTCCCCTAAGGGCAGGGAGAGGTAGGAGATAAAACGCTGGGCCAGCCGGACCAGATATTCATGATAGGTGATCCTTTTTCTGTTGTCCGTTGCCCGAAAGGAATGCGTTTTGCTTTCAGAAAGGAAGGGGGCCTTAAGAGAATAGACGAAGATCAGGTCCAGGTCCGACAGGTATCCGAGTTCCTGGCCGCCCAGTTTTCCCATTCCCAGGACGCAAAAAGGGGAGGGGGGAAGTTTTCGGGAAAGGCCGGGGTAAACGGGGTGAACCACCTCCTGTAATATCTTTTCCTCGGCCAGCGCCAGGGTCGTCTTCAGGACAAAATCGGCCAGATCGGACAATCTCCTGGAGGCCTCGGGCGCTGTGATCCTCCCGGCCAGTTCTTCCAGGGCCGTGGTCAGGAAATGTTCACTCTTTCTTCTACGCAATAAGGCCAGACGGTCCTGGAGGTCTTCCTCTGGCCCATTTCTTTTTCCGGCCACCTTCTTTTTGGATTCCAAGGGAAGAAGACCATGGGTCTTCTGGAGGATGAGATAATCGATCATCTCCGGGTTCTGGGAGAATAACCGCCCCATCATCCGGCTTTGGGCGAAAAGATCCATGATCTCCCTGGTCAGGGGAATTTTCTCTATGAGCATGGCCAGGATCCCGGTCCGTCCTCCGACCCGGCGTAAAAAACTATCGGCAAAGGTCAGGCTTTGGTCCGGGTTGGCGGTCTGCAAGGCATAGCCGACCAGGAGAGGATGAATTTGCTCCAGATAGGATCGCAATCGGGGAGGGCTTGATGCCGTTTGTTTTCTCCAGGAAAGGATGATTGGGTGAATCAGCCCCGGTTTCTGAAATCCGAGGGCCTTCCATTCCACTTCTCCCGTTTCCAGCTCCGAATCGGGGGCCAGCAGCTTCTGGATTCGTGTCTGGGAGGGGACTGAGGGGCTGAGGAGGAGATTGTCGAAGGCCGAACGGACGTTTTCCCTGGTTCTCTGCAAATCGGAGATCAAAGCTGGGGAAGACGAAAAAGGCTTTTTCCCCTTGGATGGCGTTTCTCCGGCGATGTGGGCCAGGGCTTGCGGATCGGCAGGCAGGGAATGGGTTTGCCGCTGGTTGACCATCTGTAAACGGTGCTCTAGGACCCTTAGGAATTGGTAGGCCTTACTCAGGCGCCGGTATTCCTTAGGGGGGAGAATATCCGCTTCTTTCAATTTTTGGAGGGCACGCAGCGTATTTTTCTCTCTGAGGGAAGGGATTCGACCGCCAAAAACCATTTGCAGGGACTGGCTGATGAATTCGATCTCCCGGATGCCGCCGGGTCCCAGTTTGAGGTTTTCTCCCTGAAGACTATGGGAACGGGCTTCCCGTAAAATCTGTCCTTTCATGGAACGGATTTCGGAGAGGACCGTATAGTCGATAAATTTCCGGTAAACAATGGGCTCGATTTCCTGGATAAATTTTTTCCCCAGGAGCCGGTTCCCGGCCACCGGCCGGGCCTTGATCAAGGCCTGCCTTTCCCAGGTGCGGGCTTCGGTTTGATAATATTCCAGGACCGAATCGTAGGAAAGGACCAGATCGGAATCTTTTCCCCCGGGACGCAGATTCAGATCGATCCGAAAGACATGATCGCCGCCCAGCAGAGCGCCCATGGCCAGAATGGTGCGGCGGGCCACCTGCTGGAAATAGTATCTCTGTTCCAGGGGAGGAAGGGGTACCTCAGAAACAAGGTGGTAAAGGAAAATTAGGTCAATATCAGAGCTGAAGTTCAGTTCCTCCCCCCCCAATTTTCCCAGACCAAGGACGGTTAGGCCTTCAGATAAAAGAGGGGGGTGATCTTTCGGGGTGATGGCGGCTTTTTCTTGAAAGCAGAAATGGAGAGAGGCTTCGAGGCAAACCTGGGCCAGATTAGAAAGCCCTTTTGTTGTTTGGGAAAAGGTGCTGATTCCTCCCAGGTCCCGGGCAGCCAGGCGCAGAATTTCCTGCTGCTTAAATCGGCGCAGGGTTAGACAGAACTCTTGAAATTCCATAATGCCCGAGCAAAATTTTTTTAAGCGGGAAGTGAGCTGGGACAAATTCGGCTGGGAAAGATAGCCTCCCCGGTCGAAAAGCTCTTCGGTCAAGGAAGGCTGTTGAATCAGGACATGGGTGAAATAGGGGGAAAAGGCTTTTAGTCTATCTAATAGTTTCCAGGCTTCATGGGGCATAAGTAAAAAGGGGGCAAGGGTTCAAGAGATCAGGGATTCAAGGGAAAGTCAAGACCCTAAAACCCTTTGACCAGGGTGATTTTGTCCCTCATTAAATAATTAACGAAGTCAAATAATTAAAAATAACTCTGGACTTTTAAAATCGGATGGAGTAAGACTATCTTAAAAGGATATCCACTTCATCCGAGGTTA
>JBFMBU010000074.1:0-3364 GCA_040755035.1 Thermodesulfobacteriota bacterium | reverse complement strand
AGTGAAGGCGGATTCTTTTTTAGCCAGGACCTCAGGTATAGCCATATCACTTCGTGCCTTGGCTTCCACCATGTAGACAGCATCCCCGGACTCGGCTACGAAGTCGGAGGGCGCAGGCTCAGATGTCCGGCAATGGCGTTGACCTGACGGTTCATTCGGTCTTCCTTGTTTTCTTTTTTGTTGGTATCTTTGCCTTTAACTTCTCTATCTTTTTGATCGACTCCAGGAAATCTATTTCCACCGGACTTATTTCCGCCAGTTGTTTTAAGCGGAACTGCTCATATTGCGTTTCAGCTATTTCAATAGCTGTGATATGTTCGGAGATATGAAAGTCATGGGGTCGCATCTTAAATATACACAAAATTCCAGATTCCTTGCTGCCTCAGACGCTGCTGTTTATGTTGCCCTACCATGAAACCCTCTCAGTCAAAAGGCCCTCTCGTTCCCCTAAAATCAAAACCGTTCCACCATTCGCGAATACATCCCCCATTTACTTCTTTTTGATTTCCTTCTAAGGCCACTTGGATTTTTATTGCCTCCAGAAAAAAATATTACCCCTAACCGGTCTCCCTCACTTTTTTATATACCTGGCTTGTTTTTCCTTGAGATCGAACCCGATTTTTCTCTTTGGCTTAACGGGTGGGGCCATGAGTTGACGGATGGCTTCAAAAACCACCCGGAACTGTTCATCATATTTTTTCTCCAGATCATCCAGCCTCCGCACCAAATCTTTGTGAGAGGCGATCATTTCCCTGAGTTTAACGAAAGCCCTTATTATCAAAATATTAACTTCAATGGCCCTTTCGCTATTCAGCACGCTGGATAGCATGGCCACCCCTTGTTCGGTAAAGGCCATAGGAGAATAACGGGCTCCACCCCAGGAAGATAAACTTGAGGTCACAAATTGTGACCTCAAGTTTCTAACCTCTTGATAGGTAAGGATAAACATAAAATCGGAGGGGAAACGTTTGATATTACGTTTAACAGCTTGTTTCAACGCTTTTGTCGGGACACCATACAACTCGGCCAGGTCGGCATCCAGCATCACTTTTTGCCCGCGGATCAATAAAATCTTTTTCTCAATAATCTCCATCGGCACTAATGATTCCATAGGCCTCCAGTCAATTGTTAAGCGTTATTTGATTAGGGTCATGGGGTCGCATCTTAAATGTACACAAAATTCAAAATTCCTTGCTTCCTCAGTCCCTGCCTGACTAATTTGCCCCCACAAAGAAACCCTCAATCAAAAGGCACTCTCGTTCCCCTAAAATCAAAACCGTTCTACCATTCGCGAATACGTCCCCCCATTGACCTCTTTTTGATTTATTTCTACGGCCACTCGGATTCTATTATTCCCAGGTTTTCCGCTCAATCTATTTCTCCACAACCTCCCAATACCCGCCCTTGGCCGGACCGACGCGGCGCAGGCGGCCGAGCCGGCGCAATTTTGTGATCTGCTTTTCTACCCCACGAGTGGTTATTTCAAACGTTTTCGCCAATTCAGGGATGGTCATTCTCGGATTTTCTGAAAGCAAACCGAGAACTTGATCTTCTGTTTTCCCCGAACTTTTCCCCGAACTTTTCACCGAACTTTTTGGTGAACTTTTCTGTGATTCAGCCTGCTTTTTTCGATGAACCGTGGCGGTGAACAGAAAGCCTTCCCGATCATCGGCAAAGTCGATATCAGGCCATCCTTCCAGTGCCCGTTTAATACCGGAGCCAAGTCCATGATAGGGTAAAAGCCCCTTGGCCACAAACGAAACCAGAATCGGATTTCGAATATTGGAAATACCAGCCCGTATTTTTTCTACTGTCAGGTTATTGGGTAGATGGCCGGGGCTGATGATCTCAATGCGGTTGTCGAAGATGAAAAGGCGAATAGAAGCGCTTACCAGATAGTCCCGGTGGATCAGGGCGTTGACCAGAAGTTCCTCAAAAACCGATTCCGGGATCTCAGGCAGACCCGGCGCATTGACGCTACGGCCGGCCTGCACTTTATGCAAATTGCGCATGACAAAGGCCAGGGAATCGCTGTTCTTTATATTGCCCTTAAACTGGCGGGTGCTGTCTTCCCCCGAAGCGATCAGGGAAAATAGCTGTTCTTTTTTCATGAATTCGGGCGACATCTTACTTATTTCCCCCCATGACTGACTTGCCTTTCATTTTACCATACCCAGCCTGTTTTTCTTTTAGAAGAAAACCGATTTTTCGTTTTGGCTTGGCGGGCGGGGCCATGAGTTGCCGGATGGCTTCAAAGACCACCCGGAACTGCTCATCGTACTTCTTTTCCATCTGCTCAATTTTTCGGGCCAGCTCGGTATGGGATAAAAGCATCTGCCTTAAACGGACAAAAGTCCTCATGATCTCTATGTTAACCTCAATGGCGCGCTCGCTGTTAAGAACAGTTGACAGCATGGCAACCCCTTGTTCTGTAAAGGCCCTGGGTAGGACAGAGGAATGTTTCAGCCTTCGGAACCGGTCACAAATTGTGACCAGTTCCTTTTTTTCTTGAAGAGTCAATTGGAACATAAAATCTGCAGGAAACCGTTTCAGGTTTCTTTTAACCGCCTGATTCAATGCTTTGGTCGGAACATTGTAAAGGATTGCTAAGTCCGCATCCAATATAACCTTTTGACCACGAATTAACAGAATAGTATTTTCGATTCTTTCCTCGGGAATCATAATCATTTTTTCTGGCATAATCTCAAGAGGGCCTCCTAACCCACATTAGGACAAAATTTCATTATTATCGGCTTTTTTCCCTCCCATACCAGGCCTGCTTTTCCTTAATGCGCATGATAGAAATGTTGATCTGGATGGCTCTCTTACTGTTGAGCACGCTGGAAAGCATGGCCACCCCTTGCTCAGTAAAGGCATAAGGCCTTGCCCGGCGAAGACCACCCCAACTTGAAATCAAAATCTGTGATTTCAAGTTTTCAAATTCCTGCGCGTTCAACTGGAACATGAAATCCTTTGGGAACCTTTCTATGTTACGCTTAACAGCCTGTATCAAAACCCGGGGCTCAACGCCATAGAGTTCCACCAAATGAGTGCTCAAGATAGTCCTTTGCCCACGAATAATGTAAATAGCTTTCCCAATTTGATCGGCATGAATTATCAGGTCTTTTAATGTCATCCTTTGGTTCCTTTATCGTCGAATATTGAAAAGGGATCATAGGGTCGCATCTTAAATATACACAAATTCCAGATTTCTTGCTGCCCCAATCCCTGCTCGACTAATTTCCTTTAGGTAAACCCCCGGCTCTGCCGGGGGACTCCCAGAGTTTGACAATTCCGGGAAAATGAGAAAGCCTCCAACTTGTGAACCGCTCAAGTTTACAAAGAAGGAGGCTTTCTATGAAAC
>JBFMBU010000073.1:0-6080 GCA_040755035.1 Thermodesulfobacteriota bacterium | reverse complement strand
GCCAAAACCGCCAAAATAATCAGTAAGGTAAAAAGCCTTTTCTTGTTATTTTTTTTCATAAGTTCGTCCTCATCACGTCTTCCTTTTTAGTCTACGGTATTTTCCCAGCCCATACGTATTCTTTGGATGTTGTGTTGGTTTTTTTTCAAAACCAGGTTCACCGCGGAGGCACCGAAGGCACAGAGCAGTAATTTTTTATGAAGAAACGGGAGATGCCGTTTCTTCATAACCTGCCGGCCTGCGGTGTCCTGAAAGGCCCTTTTTTCGCAAAGCGACAACTGGCTCTGCTTTGTGGGTATCTCCCCACAAAGCAAAAAATGGTTTTCTCTGTGTTCTCTGCGGTTGTGGTAAAATTTATTTTGGACAAGAGTGATTACTCCCTGGTCTTTAGCACGGCGATCAGATCCAACCGCCCCAGACGACGACGGACGAACAAGCCGGAAATAAAGGCGGCCAGGACAGTGACGCCCAAAGAAAACAGCACGCTTTTTCCGCTGATGGCCACCGGAAAACGGTAGAGTTCCGTTTCCAGGGCCTTGGACATGGCCCAGGCAAAAAAATAGCCGATGATCAGGCCCAGCGGCAGAGACAGGCAGGTCAGAATAGCCTGCTCCCCCAGAAGAATGCGGGCGATCTCCTTTTCGGTGAATCCCAGGACGCGCAGGGAGGCCAACTCATGGCCCCTTTCGGAAAGGGAAATGCGGGCGCTGTTATAGACCAGTCCGAAAGCGATGACCGAAGCAAAAAAGATCAGGACAAAGGTGGAAATAAGCATGCTCTGGGCAATGGTGTCCTCGAAGCTTTCCAGCATGTTTCTTTTAAAGGCCACGCTGGCCGCAGCCGGGGTCCGCTTCAGCGTTTTAAAGAGGTCCTCTTCTTTTGGGGGATCAACCGTTAAAAAGGAGCCGGAAACCGTGGGGCCTTCGCCCATGATACGGTTCAGGGCTTTGATATCCATATAGGCGGAAATGCCCAAAAGTTCGTCGATGATCCCGGCCAGGGGCACTTCCAGAAGCGGCCGGTTCCCTTCCAGGACTTCGACGGTCAAACGATCACCGGGGTGGACCTGAAGGGCCTCGGCCAGTTGTTTGGTAAGTAAAAGTCCTTCCACAGGCAGGGGGACCGGCCGCAGGTCTTTATCCAGCAGTCTTCTCAACTGCCCCTCCGGAGCGATCCCCTGGAGGCCGATGCGCCGGGAGCGGTGTTGGAAACGAAGCCGTACCGGGACCAGGCGGAAGGGTTCGGACCTGCGGACTCCCGGGAGACGAAGCGTATCGTACCTGGCCCTGGAACTTAAGGGGCGGTTGAAGACCAGCATGGCGTCTTCCCGCTGAATGGTTTGAAACTGAACCCGGATCAGGTAGTCAATGGCATCAAAGCTGTATCGTCCGGTGAGGAGGATGGCCACGGCAAAGGCAATACCGATCAGGGTCAGACCGGCCTTGGCCGGATGGCGGCTCAGATTGCGGATGATCAGGCGCAGGGAAGGTGGGAGGAAACGCTGCAGGCCCATTTTTTCAATGAACCCGGATTGAAAGCGGGTCGGCGGTTCGGGGCGCATGGCCTCGGCCGGCGGCAGAGAAACGGCCTTGCGGACCGAGGAAAGGGCCCCCAACCCGGCGGCGGCGCAACTGATGAATACCACCAGAACCAGCACCTCCGGACGGACACGGGAGAAAAAAACCGGGAAGTGATAAAACTGCTGATAGACTTCCCCCAACAATCCGCCCAGCCATAATCCCAGAAAGGTACCGGGGAGCGAACCGGCGAAGATAACGATCAGGGCGAACTTCAGGTAATGAAAACCGACGGCGGCGTTGCTGTAGCCGAAGGCCTTGAGCAGGGCGATCTGAGGACGCTGCAGGATGATCAGCCGGGAAAGGACAATGTGAATCAGAAAAACGGCCACGGCCAGAAAAATGCTGGGGACAATCAGGCCCGAAACCCGGTTCTGGGCGATTTCATCGGAAAGGAAGCGGTGGGAAAGCTGGTCGCCGCGGCCGTAAGCCCCTAAGCCTCCATAAGGCCCCAGCAGGTGATCCACCCGGTCCCGCACCTCGGCCTCCCGGGTTCCCGGGGCCAGGGTCAGGGAGAGGTCGTTGAAGGCCCCTTTCATCTGAAAGACCGGTCCCATTAATTCCCGGCTCATCCACATCACTCCGAATCGTTTGTTATCGGGCATGATCGTTACCCCGCTGATCTCGAGCACGTATTCCGGGGAAAGGGCCACGCCGACGATTTTCAGCCGTTCCCAGCGTCCGTTGATCACCGCCCCCAGGGTCTGGCCGGGCGTGAGCGCGTTGGCCAGGGCAAAGGCCTCGCTGATGATAACCTCGTTCCTGGCCCCGGCTTCGATGTAGCGGCCCTGTCGCAGGGCCAGATCATTGAGCCGGGGCCGGCCTTTTTCGGGAATGGAAATCAAACGGCCGGTGGCCGGTTCCTTCAAACCGGGGACATCCAAAATCACATCGAAAACGATACGGGTCTCAAGGGCCGTTACCCCGGGGATGGCGGCCAGGGCTGGAGCCAGAGATTCGGGGGCCCGTTTGAGCTGGGAAAAGACCTCGGCAAAGCGGTAATCCCGGTAATAGGCCGACTGTGATATGACCAGGGAATAAAAGGTATTGTGCATGGTGACAAAGGCCGTCAGCCCGCAGAGGACCACCAGGGCCACGGCCAGGGCCTGTCCCCGGTAATGGAAAATGTCCCTGAATAATTTCCGATTGAGGGAGGTCATCGGCCTTTACCAGATCAGGTCCCGGGGCGGCAATTTGGACGGGTTTTGATGCCTTTCGGCAATCCGGCCGTCACTCAAGCGGATCACCCGGTCGGCCATGGCGGCGATGGCCGCATTATGGGTGATAACCGCCGTGGTGGTTCCGAATTGTTGATTCACCTGCTGCAGGGCCTCCAGGACCCGGATGCCGGTGGTGATATCCAGGGCCCCGGTGGGCTCATCGCACAAAAGGACCTTGGGTCTTTTGACAATAGCCCGGGCAATGGCGATGCGCTGCTGTTCCCCGCCGGACAACTGGGCCGGGAAATGATGCAGTCGTTCTCCCAGCCCGACCAGCCCCAGGGCCTCGGCCGGATCCAGGGGGTCTTCGGCTATCTCGGCCACCAGGGTTACATTTTCCAGGGCCGTGAGACTGGGAATGAGGTTATAGAATTGGAAAACAAAACCCACATGGTCGCGCCGGAAGCGGGTCAGGTCCTTCTCGTCCGAACCGGAAAGTTCCTGATCAAAATAAAAGACCTTTCCCTCGGTGGGCACGTCCAGGCCGCCCAATATATTGAGCAGGGTCGATTTGCCGGAACCTGAAGGTCCCAGCAGGACTACAAATTCCCCTTGAAAAAGATCAAGGTCCACCCCGTTCAAGGCCCGGACCTCAATCTCACCCACCTGATAAATTTTGGTGACGGCCCGCATACGAAAGACCGCATTGGGAACAGCCGCCGGGGCTTCATTTTCCATAGTGAGCATCCGTTTGTTGTTTGCGGAATATCGGAAATGACGGGTCTCTGGTTATGACCGTGCCTTCCTTTGTACAGAAAAAAAGAATTTTTTTCAAGGTCAGAAAAAAAGGGGGGTTTTGACCAGGTCTCTTTTTCATTGTCAAAGCCCGGTCTTCCGGGTAAAAAGATAAGGGGGAGGACTCTATGGCCAAGGTTCAATGGTAAGCTGGAGGTCCTCCCCTGAGGCCTTTCTTCATTAAAAGTAACCAAATCTATTTGAAATTGTGGGTATCGAAGGTGAGAGATATTAAGGGTCTCAAAAGATGGTCTCGCAAAAAGTGTAAAAATCCCTTAGTTGTCATTTCGACCGAAGGGAGAAATCTTGAAATCCTTAAACTTTTCGAGTAAGAATCTAAACTGCGAAAGCTTGACATAGACCATGTCCTGGAAAAACGATCCGCTTCGTTACCGCTGGCTGATGCTGGGCGTGCTGGGAATCATTTATTTTCTGGCCTGTCTCCATCGCATTTCCCCCACGGTCATCGCCCGCGACCTGGTAAATGAATTCGGGGCCGATGCCACGGCCCTGGGTCTGATGGCCTCGGCCTATTTTTACCTCTATGCCGCCGTACAACCGCCGGTAGGTTTGTTGTCCGATACCATGGGGCCCCGCCGGGTGGTGACCATTTTCACGCTGATTTCCTGTTTGGGGTGTCTGGTCTTCGGCCTGGCCCCTAATATGCTTGTGGCCGGAATCGGCCGGGCCTTGATCGGCATCGGCGTGGGCGGGATTTTTGTTCCGGGACTCAAAATCTTTGCCGGCTGGTATAAGGAAAAAGAGTTTGCCGGGGTGACCGGCGTCTTTTTAGCCCTGGGAAATGCCGGTAACCTGTCGGCCTCTCTGCCCTTAACCTACCTGGTCCTGCTTCTGGGCTGGAGATGGTCCTTTATCGGCATCGGCGCTGTTTCCGTCTTCTTTGGCCTCCTGGCCTGGATGGTGCTCCGAGACCGGCCGGAGGAAAAAGGCTGGCGACCTGTTGTGGAGGCGATCTCCCCTTCCCCCACCCGGAGCGTGGTTGTTCCCGAAGGGATGACCTCTCTGAAGCGCTTCGGATTGATCTTTAAAAATTACGGCTTCTGGATCGTAACCCTTTCCTATTTTTTTACCGGAGGTCCGGGGCTTTCTTTTCAGGGATTATGGTCGGTTCCCTATTTGACCGATGTTTACGGGTTTACCCGGCTTCAGGCCGGGGGGCTGTTGATGATCATGCCGGTGGGATTCATTATCGGCTCACCGCTCATCGGCCTTTTGGCCGACCGCTCGGGTATAGGAAGGAAATCGATTTTATTTTATACGTTACTCGTCTCTTTGATTTGCTGGTCCGTATTTTTTCTGAGCGGCGGCCGTCCGCGCCAGGGGCTGATCATTCCTTTATTTTTCATCATGGGACTGAGCGGAGGCGGCAACCTGTCTCTATACATGACCATCATGAAAGAATTCTTTCCTTCCTGGCTGACCGGAACAGCCATGGGGTTGATGAACCCGGCCGCCTTTCTGGCCGCGGCCCTTTATCAACCCTTCACCGGCTGGCTCATGGATGCCGTGGGAAAAAGCGGTTCTTCCTATCCGCTGGAGGCCTATCAACAGGTTTTCACGGTTTATTTCATCTCCATGGTCCTGTCGGTGGTTCTGTTGCTCCCCTTGAAAAACCCGGTAAAAAAGCAAAACGACGGATGAAATCCCAAACTCAGATTTATCGCTTGGGGCGCTTTCCGTAGGGAAGCTTTTCAATAAGTCCTCAAAGGCGACCGCCCGAAATGACCAATAGGCTTTTTACCTTTCTATCGGTTTGTTACCTTTCCCATCACCTCCCTGGCAAAAAGACGGGCCTTTTGCAAACGGCTCTCGTCCGGCTGGCCCAGGGTTTCCGACCGGCGCTCCCCAAAGGATTTCATCAGGGGATCATTACTCTTGATCAGGAACTCGGCGATCTGGGCTGACAGCTCTCCCTGGCAGTCGAACATCCCTAAAAGCTCGGCCCCCTGGGCAGCCTCCTTACATTTTTCCAGCCACTCCTTTAATCCCTCCTGCCCTTCCGGAGCGGCATGGGTGATGAACAAGGCCACCTTTTTCCCGGCCCCGAATTTTTTCAAAAAATCCTTTCCCTGCGGGGCCGGCCCATAGGCAATAATGGGGAAACCGACAAAGGACAAATCATAGTTTTCCAATCCGGAAACCTCCTCAAAGGTTTTGATTTCTTTTTCCCCTGCAATGGCCCCGTAAATAGCTTCGGCCACCTGCTTGGTTTTTCCGGTCTGGCTGAAATAAGTTACCAGGGTTTTCATAGGGATTCAAACTCCTTTCAAATCCGAAGTGCAGTTGGGGCAGCGGACGGCCTTGATGGGAATGGCCGAAAAGCAAAAGGGACAATCCTTGGTCGTGGCTTCTTCCGCGGCCGGGGCGCGTTTCAGACGGTTGATCTGCTTGATCACTAAAAAAATAGCCAGGGCGACGATGATAAAATCAATGATCGTGTTGATAAAGAGGCCGTATTTCAGGACTACGGCCCCGGCCTTCTGAGCCTCGGCCAGGGTGGCGAAAGAGTCCCCGGAAAGGGTGATAA
>JBFMBU010000072.1:0-3865 GCA_040755035.1 Thermodesulfobacteriota bacterium | reverse complement strand
AGCTCGTCCTTCTCATCACAGTCCCGCGCTATGGGCCGCAGCTCCTTCTCGGCAAACTTGCGCATCATGTCCTGTATCTGCTTCTGGTCTTCATCTAAGGTAAAATCGGCCATAAAACTTCCTCCTTCTGCTTATCAGCCATTCCTTTTTTCGGGGGACTAAAGGCCTTCTCCCCGGGAATGGGCTTATGAAATGTGAGTGGATCACCTCGAAATTCCTTCCGAGCGCTCGTTCACTTTTCTTTGTTTTTTATCACAGTTATCCCCAAGAAGTCAAGGTAAAAAAAGGAAAAACCAGCCATGAAAGTAAAAAGTAAAAATATTTTTCTTGACAGGAAACGGTGTTACCTTATAACTTAATTTTTGTATGTCCCATTGGAACGGATCGTTTCCAAGGGTGATCAGTCTGCTCGAAACCTCTCGTGGAGCATAATAAAATCAAAGAAGGAGGAAAGAAATGAAGCTTGAAGACATTAAAACCATTGGAGTTCTCGGTGGTGGTGTAATGGGCCAGGGGATCAGCCAATCGGCCATCCTGGCCGGTTACAAAGTCATTTGCCGGGATTTGACGGATGAATTGGCGGCCAAAGCCAAAGACGCTATTGCTAATGGACGTTTTGGAATCGCCGGTGGGGTCCAGCGGGGGAAATTAACCCAAGAACAGGCCGACAAAGCTTTGGCACTGCTGACCGTAACCAGTAAGGTCGAAGACATGAAGGACGTCGATCTCCTGATCGAGGCCATCGGCGGAACCCCGGGTGTGATGGAAGACAAAGGGATGAAGCTTAAGGTATTCGCCGACCTGGATAAAATAATTCAAAAAGAGGCCATTTTTGCCAGCAATACCTCTTTCTTCACTATCGCTGATTTAGCGGCGGCCACCGGTCGCAAGGACCGTTTCATCGGCATGCACTTTTTCAGCCCGGCCAGTATCATGAAGGGCTGTGAAGTCATTTGGACAGCCGACGTACTTCCGGAAGTGATCGATATCATTATGGAGCTGGGTCGGAGAATGGGTAAATTGACAGTTAAGGTCAAAGATATCCCTGGGGACACCGGGTTTGTCGGAAACCGGATCTATCGGGTCCTGACCCTGGAAGCTATGAAGCTCGTACAGGAAGGCATTGCCACGGCCGAGGATGTGGATAATGTCATGATGACCGGATTCAACTGGCCGGCCGGACCACTGGGTATGGGGAAAGGCGCCCGGGGCGGTTGGAAGTAAGCAATAGGGTTCAAGGATTCAAGGGATCAAGGAATCGAGGGGTTGATTTTCTGAATTTTCCCCGCTGTTGTACAGGAATCGAAAACCGGGTCTCTTGAATCCTTTTTCTTCCTAAGTCACGCTTTTCCATTCCCTTAGTTACATCTTTAAAAAAAAAGGCCCAGGGGAACTCCCCTGGGCCTTTTTTGCCTTAAACCAAGATCAAAATAGGCTCAGCCCATTCGTCCGCTGACGCCTCTGGTTTTTTTATCAACTACCTTGGCCTTGTCTTTGGGCCGCAGGGAGCGGACAGCAGCTCCGGCTTTCCACATTTCCGAGTTACGCATTTGAGTCAGTTCCTTGCCCAGGAGCTTTTGATAGTCTTTACCACCGCAGCTTTTAATGACCCGTTCGGCCTCCTTGCCCGAGGCGACCCTTCGATAAAGTTCCTTGAATACGGGCAGAACGGCCTTTTTGAATTTCGGTTTCCAATCCAGGGCCCCCCTCTGGGCCGTAGCCGAGCAGTTGGAATACATCCAGTCCATGCCGTTTTCATCCACCAGGCGGATCAGGCTTTGGGTCAACTCTTCCACGGTTTCATTAAAGGCCTCGCTGGGAGAATGGCCATGACTTCGAAGCACATCATATTGAGCCTCCATCACACCAGCCAGACAGCCCATGAGCACTCCCCGTTCACCGGTCAGATCACTGTTGGTCTCGTGGGGGAAGGTGGTTGGAAAAAGATACCCGGATCCGATGGCGATTCCCACAGCCAGACAGCGTTCCTCAGCCCGGCCGGTGGCATCCTGCCAGACGGCGTAGCTGGAATTAATGCCGGCGCCGGAAAGAAAATTGCGGCGCACATTGAGCCCCGATCCCTTGGGAGCGACCATAATCACGTCCACGTTTTTCGGGGGTACGACGCCAGTCTTCTTTTTATAGGTAATGGAAAACCCGTGGGAAAAATACAAGGCCTTCCCCGGCGTCAACTGGGCCTTGATCGTGGGCCAGACCGCCCTTTGGGCGGCGTCGGAAACCAGCATCTGGATGATCGTCCCCCTTTGGGCCGCCTCTTCCACAGGAAACAAGGTTTTTCCTGGTACCCAGCCGTCGGCCACAGCCCGGTCCCAATCTTTTTTGAATTCAGGTGATTGTCCGATGATGACCTTGAAACCGTTGTCTTTCATGTTCAAGGCCTGGGCCGGGCCCTGGACCCCGTAACCGATGACGGCTATAACTTCTTTCTTTAACACCTTGCGGGCTCTGGAAAGGGGAAATTCTTTGCGGGTGACCACCATTTCTTTTACGCCCCCAAAATCAATTTTTGCCATACAAATGTCCTCCTCTATTTTTCAAAGATAATAAACTGTTCGTCATGAAAAGTAAAAATTCCGGATAGAGCTTTCAGCTATCAGCAGTAAGTTATACTACATAAAAAAGATTTTGCTGAAGGGGAAAGGTGGATTGTTAAAGGCCCTTTCCAGAAAAGCAGGTCTCCGGATAGAAACTAAAATAACTATTATTTTTATATGATTAGACTATAGATTAGACTCAAAGCCGTAGTCAAGAAGAAAAAGGGGGTTGGATTTTTCTCCTCCCGGCAGTAGACCGGCAGCCCCGGCCTTTTTGTCCGAGTGGGCCGATATGACTGAGGATGCGGTGCCCTGCCGGTTGCTGCTGACGATAAAAAGTGAAAAGGCCTTCAGTTTTTTCCTTTTAAAGCGCCTTCCCCTATCCCCCAAGCCCTGCGGACGATTTCAGATTGATGCCCGGCAACGGCTCGCTGATTGGCCCAACCGATCAGGTCCCTGGCGGCATCGGTACAGAGAAGTTCCGGTTTGGGCATGATCCCCACTCGGCCAAGATCCAGCCGATCGGCGTCCCAGCAGGCCTGAAGGGTGATATCCCCCTCGGTATGCCCGTCGGTATGAAGGTGGCAGGCCCGAAAAAACAATTCGAACTCCTGTTCCGAAAGAGAAAATATTCGGGTCCGCAAGGTACGGGCGAATTCCCCTCCCCGCAAACCGTGTCCGTCATCCCGTTTCTCATTTAGACGACGGCTGTCATGGAAGAGGGCAAAAAGGGTGACCACCTGCGCGTTCGCTCCGGTCATCTCCGCCAGGCGCAGGCCGTTTTCCAGGACCCGTGCCCAGTGAAAGATGCCGTGACGGCCGGCAAGGGGCAAATTGTATTGATGGATGATCTGACGTACTATGGCTTTGGTGTTCATTTTCCCTCATCGCTCCATCTGCCGTATTTTTCCCTTAACATGCGGTGCAGGATCTTGCCGGTCCCGGTGCGCGGCATTTCCTCTTCCTGGATGAAATCGATAGTCTTTGGCTTTTTATAACCGGCGATTTTGTCCTGGCAGTGTTCAATGATTTCCTGGGCCATGGCTGGAGTGCCCTTATACCCCTGGTGCAGAATAACCACAGCCTTGATGGCCTCTCCCCACTTGGGGTCCGGGACGCCGATGACCGCCACATCCTTGACTCCGGGATGACCGGCGACTACGTTTTCCACTTCGGAAGGGTAAACATTTTCCCCGCCGGTGATGATCATGTTGGCCTTACGGTCCACCAGGGTGTAATAGCCGTCTTCATCCCGCCGGACCATATCACCGGCCGAGGACCAGCCCTGGTCAAAGGCCTCTTTGGTCTTT
>JBFMBU010000071.1:0-4306 GCA_040755035.1 Thermodesulfobacteriota bacterium | reverse complement strand
GAAGATCGTTAAAAACCAGATGCTGTTCCTCCACTCTTTTTTTGGGAACCACAAAAAGGGAGATCCCTTTGGCCCCGGCCGGGGCCCCTTTGATCTTGGCCAGCATCAAATGAACCACATTATCCACACCGTCATGATCTCCGGCTGAAATAAAAATCTTTTGTCCGCGGATCAGGTAATAATCCTGTTCGGTAGGCAGGGCCAGAGTCGTAATATCCGACAAGGAACTTCCGGCTTGGGGCTCGGTCAGAGCCATGGTTCCTTGCCATTGACCCGATAACATTCGGGGCACATATTTCTCTTTCAGTTCCTCTGAACCAAAGGAAAGGATGAGATTGGCGGCCCCTGAGGTCAGATGGTCATAGACCGATCCGGAATAATTGGCCGCTGAAAAAATAAACAGGCCGGCTGCGGCCACTAACTGGGGAAGCTGCTGCCCACCCTGCTCGTACGGGAACACAGAAGCGATCCAACCCCCTTCCCCTGCTTCCTTCATAAAGGTCCTAACCGAGGGGTGTACTTTGACCTCTCCATGAACAAAGACCGGTGGATTCAGATCCATTTCCCTCAAAGCAGGCCGCAACAGATCCTGTCCGATTTTCAGGGCCGTATCCAAAGTAAGGTCAAAAACCTCCCGGCCATGGTCCTCAAAATAGGGGTATTGACAAAGGTCTTCCACCTGAAAAACTTCATAGAGCAGAAACTGTAAATTTCTCATGCTGACAAATTGATCCATAAATATGCCCTCTTAACTTGTTGATTAAATTATAACAACTATTTCTGGGCCGAGTCGGCCTCTTCTCGGAAAAGATCCATATATCTCTCCCTTAACTCATATTTTTTGATCTTGGTCCCCACAGAAACAGGTAATTGGTCGACAAACACCACCCCCTTGGGAGTTTCGAACCCGGCCAACTTCGACCGACAAAAATCGATTAATTCTTTCTCATCAAGGACCTCTCCGGTTTTTACAATAACGGCTGCCACCACCGCTTCGCCCCAGCGCGAATGAGGGACTCCAAAGACGGCTGCATTTTCCACTTTGGGATGGAGAAGTATCGTATTTTCCACACGCATACTGGGGACATTTTCCCCGCCGGACTTGATCACATCTTTAAATCGATCCACCAGAATGATATGGCTGTTCTCATCATACTGACAGGCGTCTCCGCTATGGAGCCAGCCTCCCCGCAGGACCGTCCTGGTCGCTTCTTCATTTTTGTAATATCCGGACATCATCACCGGAGAGCGCATCACTTTTTCGCCCGTCCGCCCGGGAGGACAGGTCTTCATTCCTTCGTCCACTATTCTAGTGGCATAAAAAGGGTGTGAAACACCGAGATAGTTTAGTGAAGGAGAGGACTTTTCATAAGTTTCATAAAATTTATGGTGCCAGCCCCTGGTATCATAAACGCATTCTGTCATCCCGTCATAACTCAGAATGATCAAGTCCTCCCGAAATATTTTTCTAAGTTTCCGGTCCACTTCCGGCGGCAAGGGGCCCCAGCCATAGGGACAGGTCCTCAGATATTCTGTGGCGTATTGTCCGGGATTTTCCTCATAGATCTTAACCATTCGAGAATAGTCGATGGGTCCCCCGTAAATACTGGTCAGTTTTTCTCTGGTCATCATATCCACCATCCGCCGAGCATCCGGGGAACGATCCATCACCGCAGTTCCTCCGATCACATGGGCGGACAGCGTCATACCTTGGGCTGAAATATGAAATATCGGGTACCAAATACCTATCCGGTAATCCCATTCAGAGGCCACCCCTGCTCCCCTAGACATGGATAGGGCATGACTAATAGCGCAGAAATATAAATAGAGATGGCTGATCAGGACCCCCTTGGGCCACGAGGTGGTTCCGGAGGTATAGAGGATTTCGACGATATCATCACCATGAATTTTTACCTCCGGCTCCTTTTCCGGTTGATCCTGAATAAACTGGTCGAAGGAAAGACTGCCCGGAATAACACTACCGGCAATCGGAATGGTCACCCCGACCTTAAGGCCGTTCGTCTTAAACGCCTCTTCCGCTCTAAGAAAAAGCTGGTCGTCCACCATTGAAAATTTCGGCTCGGTCTGACGGATAATATGATCAATCACATCCGGGGCGATCATCACATTAACCGGAACCATAACCACACCGGCCTTCGCCGCTCCTATCTGGGCGATATAGTGTTCAGCACTATTAGAGGAGAAATAAAGTACCCGATCCCCCCTTTTCAGCTTTCTGTCCCTCAAAGCATTAGCAAACTGATTAGCCTTCTTGTCCAATTGTTGGTAAGTTAATCGCGCGTTTTGAGGATTGGCATATGCCCCCTCCCAGGCAATCAGGGCCTCCCGATCGGGGCAGCTCCAAGTCATCCTTTCGAACATATCCCCCAGGGCGATACGGTCCCAGCGATGGTCCGCTCTCCGGTTAACAAGACTGGTGATATCCAATTCCATTGGACTCTGCTCCTTTGCCTCTTGATTACATGGCATGCCATCCACCATCGACGAAAAGGACCTGCCCGGTGATATAGTCTGAGGCCGCCGAGGCCAGAAATAGGATGCTGCCCTTGAGATCCTCACTTTTTCCCAGACGTCCCATAGGAATCCGAGAAAGCATCTTGTCCCCGTGCTCCCGGATGACGTTCTGGGTCATATCCGATTCCATAAAACCCGGTGCGATGGCATTGACATTGATGTTACAGGAAGCCCACTTTACGGCCAGATCCTTGGTCAGGGTAATGATGGCCCCTTTACTGGTATTATAGGCGATGGCATTCATATACCGGGGATCCCCACCATAGATTCCCTCAATAGAGGCCAGATTAATAATTTTTCCTTTTTTCTGCTGAACCATATATTTTCCTAAGGCCTGGCAGCAAAGAAAAGTCCCGGTGACATTGACATCCATCACTTTTTTCCATTTATCCAGGGGATAATCCAAAACCGGTGCCCCCCAGGTTGCCCCGGCGTTGTTGACCAGGATATCTACGCGGCCGAATTCCCTTTCAATAAATTCGGAAAGAATTCTAATGTCCTCAGGATCGCTGACATCACATTTTACGGTCCGACAGTTCCCTCCCAGATCCTGAAGGCTTTCGATTTGCTTTTCGTATTGAGCGATTCGTCGGGAACAGATCAGGATATCCGAACCGGCCCGAGCCAGGGTTTCGGAAATAGTAAAACCCAGTCCTCTGGCCCCTCCGGTAACCACCGCAACCTGTCCCTGTAAATTAAACAAAAACTCACCACTCATCTAATTATTCCTTTCTGGGGTTGACCATAATCCATTTCTCCCATGATCGTAGAATACGGCCTTAATTTAAACCGCCAAATAAGCCTCTATTACCTTGGGATCGCTTTTTATCTCGCTTGCACTACCCTCCAGGGTAATCTTGCCCAGTTCCAACACATAAGCCCGGTCGGAAATTTCTAGAGTTACGGCAACCGATTGCTCTACGATCAGAATCATCATCCCTTCATCTTTTAAGCTTCGGATGGATTGGAAAATGCTTTTTATGACCAGTGGTGCCAATCCGAGGGATGGTTCGTCCAGCATGATGATGCGGGGTTTGGACATTAATGATTTCGCGATGGAAAGCATTTGTTGTTCGCCTCCGCTTAAGAAGCCGGCCAATTGATTTTTTCGTTCTTTCAAAATAGGGAAAAGATCATAAACGTAGTCCAACCTTTTTAGAATTTCTTTTTTCTTTTGATGGTAATACGCCCCCAACATAAGATTTCCCAAAACGGTTTGGTCTGAAAAGATCCAGCGGGCTTCGTGCACCAGAGAAATTCCCATTCGGGCAATTTTATAGGTAGGCAATCCTTTACTGATCTCCAGCCCGTTGAAAACGATCGATCCCCCCGTTACTTTGACCAGACCGCAAATCGCCGTCAGTAAGGTTGTTTTTCCGGCACCGTTACTTCCCAGTATGGCTACGACCTCCCCGTCGGATAGATGAAGGGTCACTCCCCGGATCACCTCATGATGATGAAAGCCGACAACTAAATCTTTGATGGACAGCATCTAAGCCCTCAATTCCTCCCCCAGGTAGGCTTCAACCACTTTGGGGTTTGCGGCCACCTCTCGAGGTGGACCTTGAAATATATTTTCACCAAAATTCAGTACCGTAATATAATCGGCCAGTCCCATGATAAATCGGATGTGATGTTCAATTAATAAAATAGTCACACCCATTTCTTTGATCAGGCTTAATATTCGATTAAGACCTTCGATGTCCTTCTTGGTGAAGCCGGTTGCCGGTTCATCCAAGAGGAGCAGTTCGGGCTGGGTAGCAAGGGCGCG
>JBFMBU010000070.1:14290-19144 GCA_040755035.1 Thermodesulfobacteriota bacterium | reverse complement strand
AAAGCAAAACGGCCCCTCCCCAGGTCAAGGCTGACCCCAAACCCATCCCCCCTCCAATCCCCAAAGAGGCCCCGAAAGAATCGAAACCCGAAACCAGACCCCAAAACCTTGGTTCAACCAATGGTCTAAAAAAAGAGGCTTCCACCGCAGAAAAGACCACCTCAATACCGAAAAATACCATCGTGGTAAAGCCTGGGGATTCCATCTATTCGATCGCCGCCAAGGCCTACCGGGTCTCCAATACCTCGGTCGTGGACCGGATTCTGGAGGCCAATCCTGGAATTTCCGATCCGGATCTGTTGCCGGCCAACCAGCAGATAAAACTGCCTCTTATCTCCGAGGAATCGTTAGTGCGGAAATTGGAGGACGGATCATTCCGAATTCGTTTGGGGGCCTTTATGAAGCCCGAATTTGCGGAGTATCTTAAGAAACAACCCTTGTTGCAAAACAAGGAAATCGAAATCAGCCCCTTTACGTCTCCTTCGGGGAAAACGTGGTACCGGATTTCAGCCGGTAAGTTTGAAAGCAGGGAAGAAGGTTTGAAAACAATTCGGGCGCTTAAAGAAAACGGGCTTTCACCCTATTTTGAAGGATTTAAAAAGAGGCTATAATTTTTTTTCGTTATTTTTTTTTTCGGGGATCTCTCTTTCAAACATCAAAGATTTCTCCCCGGGGTAAAGGGCCCTTTCAGATCCGTTCAGAATCTCATCCGGAAAAGACCTTTCCGCATGAGATCCAACTGACCTTTCCTGCTTCCGGCTTGCAGCCCCTTGATCCGGTTTTCACTTGAATTAAATCGTACGATTGTTTATAACGCTGGAAAATCTGTTTGCCGCCTTCAATGTGAGGCGAATCACTGCTCAGAAAATTCCTGGTCAGGTCGAATAATACCACTCAGACGCAAAAAGCGAAAGTAAAAGGAAAAGGAGTAATGGCTACAATGGAAAAAAAAATAGGCTTAAGGTATCGGTCATGGTGGACGGTTGGATTGATGGTCATGTCGATCCTGCTGTTCCAGGCGGCGGTTCAAGCCCAAACCACATTGACCTACAGTATCTTTTTTCCTGCCTCCCACACCCTGGCCAAAACCGGCGAGACCTGGGCCAAGGAAATCGAGAAAAGAACCGGTGGTAAAGTCAAGTTTACGATTTTCTCCGGAGGCACTCTGACTCCGGCAGATCAATGTTATGATGGGGTGGTCAAGGGTATTTCGGATGTGGGCATGTCCCTGTTCGCCTATACCCGCGGACGTTTCCCGCTCTTAGAGGTCCTGGACCTTCCCCTGGGTTATCCCAGCGGGATGGTAGCCACCCGGGTGGCCAATGATTTCATCCTTAAAATGAACCCCAAGGAAATAAGTGAAGTAAAAGTGCTTTACCTCCATGCCCACGGGCCGGGTTTATTGCATACACAAAAGCCGGTCCAAACTCTGTCTGATCTCAAAGGGATAAAGATCCGGTCCACCGGCTTGAGCGCCAAAATCACCGAAGCCTTGGGTGGAATCCCGGTGTCCATGCCTCAGGGGGGAACCTATGAAGCCCTGCAAAAAGGGGTGGTCCAGGGTACGTTGGCCCCCATGGAAACCCTGAAAGGATGGAAACAGGGTCAGGTGGTCAAATATACCACCGATTGTTCCACCATCGGATATACTACGGCCATGTTTGTAGTCATGAACCTTAAAAAATGGAACGCCCTCCCCAAAGAGGCGCAGAAGATCATTGAGGAGGTCAGTCGAGAATGGATCTCCGTTTCCGGAAGGGCCTGGGACGAAGCCGATGTGGAAGGGCGCAACTATTCCCTCGAGCTTGGGAATAAAATGATTACCTTGTCCCCCGCGGAAAATGGCCAATGGAAAAATGCGGTAAATCCTCTGCTCAAAGAATATGTAAAGAATATGGAGGTCAAGGGGTTGCCCGGCAAAGAGGCCTTAAAAACCGTTCAGGACCTTATCCTTAGACATAAGAAAACCACTAAATAGTCGAATCAAATCGAATGATCAGAGGATCTGCCCAACTCGCCCGAATCGCCCGGGGTTTGAACTGGGGAGCCATCTCGGCCGTGGCGGTTATGATGCTCCTTTCCACGGCCGATGTGGTCTTGCGTTTATTTAACAGACCGATTCCCGGTGCCTATGAACTCATTGGGTTTCTCGGAACGGTGGTGGTGTCCTTTGCTCTGGCCTTTACTTCGTTGGAAAAAGGACATATCTCCGTCGAACTCCTGGTAATAAGACTGCCTTTCAGACTCCAGTTGTTCATAGAGGGATTCCATCAGCTCCTGGGGACTTTCCTTTTGGGGTTGATCGCTTCTCAAGCCTTTTTCTATGCCCTGGACATCAAAAAAAGCGGAGAGGTATCCTTAACCCTCCAATGGCCTCTTTACCCCTTTATTTTCGGCATAGCGGTCGGCTGTGGTCTTTTAGCCCTGATCCTCCTGGCCGAGGCCGTCAATTCCTGGAGGAGGACGTTTAAATCATGAATCCCCTCCACGTCGGAATCGGAGGGTTTGTCCTTTTGATCCTCCTGATGTTCCTGCGCATGCCCGTGGGCTTTGTCATGGCCCTGGTCGGATGGTTGGGTTTCGGCTGGTTGGTTTCCTGGGGGGCGGCCTCCAATCTGCTGATCCGCGATTTTTTTTCTACCTTCAGCTCCTACAACCTGACCGTCATCCCCCTCTTCATCTTCATGGGCCAGGTCGCCTTTCATGCCGGCATCAGCGGTCGCCTTTTTCAGGCAGCCCACAAGTTTTTCGGTCACTTTCCCGGGGGATTGGCTGTGGCCACCATCGGGGCTTGCGCCGGCTTTTCGGCGGTTTGCGGTTCCACCAGTGCCACCGCCGCCACCATGGCCTCCGTGGCCCTGCCGGAGATGAAAAAATATCGCTACGATCCGGCCCTGGCCACAGGAGTGGTAGCCGCCGGGGGAAGCTTGGGCATTCTGATCCCTCCCAGTACGATTTTCATCATCTACGGGATCATGACCGAGCAATCCATCGGGGAGCTTTTTATGGCCGGAATAATCCCGGGAATATTGCTTTCCCTGTTCTTTGTTTTTACCATTTTGTTCTGGACTTTTTTTCGCCCGGAAGTCGGACCCCGAGGCCCCAGAAGTCCCTGGGGAGAAAGGGTCAAATCGCTCTCCGGTTTGATTGAAACCTTGCTTTTATTCATCCTGGTCATGGGTGGACTTTTCGGCGGATTTTTCACACCCACCGAAGCCGCCGGTATTGGCGCCTTTGGCACCCTGCTCATCGCCCTCCTGGGCGGCAATTTAAAGTGGAAAGGGCTGACCAAAGCCTTTTATGACACCACCCGCATCACCTGCATGATTTTTGTGGTGGTGGCCGGGGCGACGATCTTTGGACACTTTCTGGCTGTAACCCGGATCCCCACAGAAATCGGAACCTGGGTGACGGGATTGGCGTTTCCTCCCCTGGTGATCATGGGCTGCATCATTCTGATTTACCTCTTTCTCGGTTGTCTGATGGATTCCCTGGCCATGATCATGCTGACGATTCCTATTTTTTTCCCGGTCGTCCTTTCCCTGGGATTCGATCCGATCTGGTTTGGAGTGATCATCGTCATTGTAGCTGAAATGGGAGTCATCACCCCGCCGATCGGGATCAATGCCTATGTGGTGGCCGGGGTGGCCCGGGATGTGCCTCTGCATGTGATCTTCCGGGGGAGCCTACAGATGCTTTTCGCCATGATTTTACTGGCAGTGCTGTTGATCCTTTTTCCCGGTATCGTGCTTTTTTTACCGCATCTTTTTCGCTGAGTCGAAGACAGGAGATGACCGAAGGCAACTTAGTTATGGAGGAAACCATGTATTGGGACAAAGAAATAGAGACGCTGCCTCGGCTTCGAGTCGAAGAAACCCAACTGGTTCAACTGAAAGACACCCTCATCCGGGCAGAAAAATCCTTTTATTACCAAAAGATCTTCAAGGAAAAAGGATTAAGTCTCAGCTCGGTGAACTCCCTGGAAGATATTAAAAAGTTCCCTTTTACCACCAAGGAGGATTTACGCGATCACTGGCCTTATGGATTTGTCGCCGTACCTCGTGAAGAACTGGTCCGTCTGCACGCTTCCTCCGGGACCACCGGTCGGGCCACGGTCGTCTTTCATACCGCCGGCGACATCGCCCGCTGGACCGATCTGTTGGCCCGTTGCTTGTACATGGCCGGGTTGCGCAAAGGGGATGTCTTCCAGAATATGATGACCTATGGTCTTTTTACCGGGGGATTAGGGTTTCACTATGGGGCGGAAAAACTCGGCGCTTTGGTGATACCGGCCGGGGCCGGAAATTCCAAACGGCAAATTCAGATGATGAGGGATTTCGGGGTCACCGCTGTTCATATCATCCCCAGTTATGCCTTGCATCTTTCCACCGTCTTTGCCGAACTCAACCTCGATCCTCAAAAAGATACCCAGATCGAAATGGCCTTTCTCGGTGCGGAACCCCACACCGAGAAGATGAGGAAAAAGATCGAAGCCCTCTACGGCTTTAAGGCCTTCAATTCCTATGGATTATCGGAAATGAACGGGCCGGGGGTGGCCTTTGAATGTCCCTGCCAGGAAGGGATGCATATTTGGGAGGACCATTTTTTGGTGGAAATCATCGATCCCCGGACCCTGAGTCCGCTCCCTGATGGCCAGGAGGGGGAACTGGTTTTGACGGCCTTGAAAAAGGAGGGCATGCCCCTGATTCGCTATCGCACCAAGGATTTGACCCGGATCCTTCCCCAGCCCTGTCCCTGCGGCAGGACCCATCGGCGGATTGACCGCATCAAGGGTCGAACCGATGACATGATGATCCTTAAAGGGGTCAATATCTTTCCCATGCAGATCGAAAA
>JBFMBU010000070.1:0-14280 GCA_040755035.1 Thermodesulfobacteriota bacterium | reverse complement strand
TGATGGAAATTCCCGGTGTGGGAACCACTTTTCTTATCTTGTTGGACCGGGAGGGATTTAACGATGTCATGACCGTTAAGGTGGAAATTGATCGAAAATATTTCTCCGGGGACCTGAAGCAGTTGGAAGGGTTGCGAAATACAATCCGGGAAGAATTGAAGAACGACATCCTGATCACCCCCAGAGTCGATCTGGTTCAACCCAACAGTATCACCCAGGGGGAAGGAAAGGCCGTAAGGGTCATCGATAACCGAAAAGACTAAACTTAATTTACCAAAAAAACCGGCTGAAGCACTTTGAGGAACCAAACATGATCGCCTATCAGCTTTCCATTTTTGCAGAAAACAAACCGGGCATGCTGGCCCGGGTGACCGGGATTCTGGCCAAGGCCCGGATCAGCATCAGGGCCACCACCATATCCACGGCCGACACCTTCGGGGTCATCAACCTGATTGTCGATGATCCCGAAGGGGCCGAGAAGGTTTTGATCGGAGCCGGAATGACCGTTCATTTGCGGCGCGTCCTGGCCGTCCTTATCCCTGATCAACCGGGCGGCCTGGATAAACTGACCCAACTCCTCTTCCGGCAAGGGATCAACATCAACAACGCCTATGGATTTGTCCTGGAGTGTTCAGAAAAAGCCGTTTTTGTTGTGGATGTGGATTCGATAGAACGGACGGAAAAACTGGTGGAAAAAAACGGCTTCACCACTTTGGATACCGAGGCCTTATCAGCTATCGAGCCCTTCCACTATATGAAGTATTGATCAGCGGGAATAGGGAAGTGTTTCCCACCGAATTTTCAACAACGACTTTCTTCCTTTTTTCGAAAAGGAGACGCAGGTCATCCCCCGGCCAGTGGCAAAAAAAACCTGATCTCTTCTCCGTCGATTAGCTTTGTTCCAAGGTCACTCACCGGGACCGATCCCCTGACCGCCCAAAACGCTTTTTGGAATTCCTCCTGATCTTTCCCTTTTAAGGCGGGAGGAAGATTTTTTCCAAGGTCTTTTCTAATCAAAGAAAGGAGATCGGCCAAGGTAGCCTTTGGGGGCAAGAGTACTTCCGCCTCCGTGTTCCCGACCCAGTCGGCTAAAATGCCATGGAAATGGACTTTTATTTTCATGGGTCTATAATAACGTTTTTTATGGAAAAAAGAAAGCCCCGCGGGGGAAAGGGTATGATTTTCCCTTAGAGGCTTTTTACTTGAAATGTAAAGCAAATTTGGCTATAAGACAAGAAAAAGGCCCTGAGGTGTAATGCACATGAGAATTAAAAGGATAGCCCATATCGGCGTGGGTGTTATCGATACCGACAAATCAATGATCCTCTTTCAGGATATCCTCGGTCTGCCTATGACCGGAGAAGAACGGGTGGGGGAGCTTAAAACCGTTTTCCTGCCTGTAGGAGAGACCAATATCGAGCTGGTCCAATCCACTGAACCTGACGGAGTCATGAAAAAATTCATCGAAAAAAGGGGGGAAGGGATTCACCATATCGCCCTGGAAGTCGAAAACATCGACGAGGCCTTGGATGAATTAAAGGCCAAGGGCGTCCCTCTGATCGACCAGCAGGCCCGTCCCGGGGCGCATAATACCCGGGTGGCTTTTCTCCATCCCAAAGGAACCAACGGGATCTTGATGGAGCTGGTGGAGGGCGGGCACTGATATTTCCGTCCGGCGTTCGGTAGTTTTTTTCGACGATACCATAATTATAGTTACCGGATTCGAGAGGTAAGGGCGGCCCGCCGAACCTTTTTCTTACCCCTTGCATCCCTGAGCTTTTGAATCCTATTTTTTGTGAGGTTGTACCATGTGGGAATATACGGATAAGGTCAAGGCCTATTTTGAAAACCCCCCCAACATCGGGGAAGTGGAAAATCCGGATGGGATCGGTGAGGTGGGTTCGCTGGCCTGTGGGGATGCCTTAAAACTGACCTTCAAACTGGATGAAAATAAAAAAATCAAAGAGGCTAAATTTCAGACCTTCGGCTGCGCCAGCGCCATCGCCTCCTCCTCAGCCTTGACCGAATTGATCATCGGCAAGACCCTGGAAGATGCGGAAAAAATCACCAATAAAGACATCGCCGCCTTTCTGGGGGGCCTGCCCAAAGAAAAGATGCACTGTTCGGTCCTGGGGGAACAGGCCTTAACCGCCGCTATTGCCCACTATCGGGGACAACCCTTACCTAAAACCGAAGAAGGGGAAATCGTCTGTGAGTGTTTCGGGGTGACGGACAAGGAGATCGAGAGAGTCATTCGTCAAAACCACCTCAAAACTCGGGAGGAAGTGACCAATTACACCAAGGCCGGTGGGGGGTGTGAATCCTGTCATGGCAAAATCGAGGAAATTTTGACCCGCCTCCTCCTGGAAGAAAAGAAAGTCGCTGTGGACAAGGCCCCTACGGCCGCGCCTCCGTTAACTAACATCCAGAAAATGAAACTGATCGAAGAAACCCTGGAACGGGAGATCCGACCGGCCCTGAGAGCCGACGGCGGGGATATTGATTTGATTGATATCGAAGGAAACAAGGTCCTGGTGGCCCTTCGTGGGTCCTGTTCTTCCTGTCGCGCCGCTGAGGTGACTTTGAAACAATATGTAGAAACCAAGTTTAAAGAGTTCGTTTCCCCGGAAATCTCCGTGGAGGAGGTCAAGGAATGAGGGTCGTCTATTTGGACAACAATGCCACCACCAAAACAGCCCCCGAGGTGGTCGAGGTCATGATCCCCTATTTTTCCGAGCTTTACGGCAATCCCTCCAGCATGCACTTGTTCGGTGGTCAATTGGCCAGACCGGTCGACCAAGCCAGGGAACAGGTTGCCGCCCTGATCCAGGCCGACCCTTCCGAGATCGTCTTTACCAGTTGCGGCACGGAAAGCGACAATGCGGCCATTTGGGGGACCTTGAACTCCTACCCCCAGAAAAATCAGATCATCACCACCCGGGTGGAGCACCCGGCCGTTGGAAACCTGGCCACTTATCTTAGTAAAAAAGGGTATAAAGTGACCCTTCTCCCGGTGGATAGGGAAGGCCGTCTGGATCCGGACCACCTGGCCAATGCCATTACCGATCAAACGGCCATAGTCAGTATTATGTGGGCCAATAACGAAACGGGCGTCCTTTTTCCCATTGAAACCCTGGCCCGGATCACCAAGGCCAAAGGAGTGGTTTTTCATACCGATGCTGTTCAAGCCGTGGGAAAACTTCCTATAGATCTTTCCCGTACTCCCATCGACCTTCTCTCCTTTTCCGGACATAAATTGCACGCCCCTAAAGGTATCGGGGTCCTCTATATCCGTAAAGGGACCCGCTTCACCCCTTTTATCATAGGAGGACACCAGGAAAAAGGCCGACGCGGTGGAACCGAAAATGTCCCCTACATCATTGGGTTGGGGAAAGCCTGTGATCTGGCTCGAAAAAACATGGTTATTGAAAATGAACGGGTTCGGGGACTCCGGGAGAAACTGGAAAAGGGTATCCTAAACACGATCCCCCGGGTCATGATCAACGGAAACCCCCGGGAACGGTTGGGAAATACCTTAAGTATCAGTTTTGAATATGTAGAAGGGGAATCCATATTGATGCACCTGAGTAATCTGGGTATATGCGCCTCTTCCGGTTCGGCCTGCACTTCCGGTTCCCTGGAACCCTCCCATGTGCTGCGGGCCATGGGGGTCCCCTTTACCGCCGCTCATGGCTCCATTCGCTTCAGTCTGAGTCATTATACTACCGAGGAGGAGATCGATTATGTGTTGGAGCATCTCCCCCCCATTATCGGCCGATTGCGAGAGATTTCTCCTTTTTGGAAATCCGATTATTCTTTATTCGGTCCGGGTACATTTTCCATTGTAGAATAAATTCTATCCAATTTGCGTAGAATTCTATTCTTTGTCCCTAACCATCTTTTAAAAGAGCATGGACGCATCATTATATTTCATCATTATGGCCGGAGGCCGGGGAACGCGTTTCTGGCCTCGAAGTCGAACCCGGAGGCCCAAACAGCTTCTGAACATTATCGGTTCCAAGACCATTTTGGAACAGACTATTGATCGGCTCCTGCCCTTGACCGATTGGGATCACATTTTTGTGGTAACCGAGATTACCCAGGCCGATGCCGTACGGGAAGTCCTCCCTGATCTCCCCTCCTCCCGCCTGATAATAGAACCCCTGGGGCGCAATACGGCCCCCTGTATCGGACTGGCGGCCTTGATCCTGGAGCAGATCGACCCCGAAGCCGTTATGGCGGTTTTACCGGCCGATCATTTCATCGCCCGGGTGCCCGAATTTCAAAAAACCCTCCTAGCTGCCGCCCGAACCGCAGCCGGAGGTGGGCATCTCATCACCCTCGGTATCCATCCCACGGCTCCCGAAACCGGATATGGTTACCTGGAACGTGGCGAGAAAATCAAGGGTAATGAAGGAGAAGTGGTCTATCGGGTCAAGGCTTTTCACGAAAAACCGGACCGGCCCCGGGCTGAAACCATGTTGAAAAGCGGCCGCTATTTCTGGAACAGCGGTATGTTTATCTGGAAGGTTTCCTCCATCCTGCATGAAATGGCCGGCCTGACCCCGAACCTTTTCGGTGAATTACTAAGGCTGAAAAACTATTTTGGTACAACCGGCTGGGAAGAAGCCCTGTTCAAGGGCTATCAGATCATGGATAACATTTCCATTGACTATGCCGTCATGGAAAAAGCCGACAACGTCCTGATGCTGACCGGAGATTTCGGCTGGAACGATGTTGGTAGCTGGGAAGCGGTTTATCAATTGGAAGTCAAGGACAGGCAGAAAAACAGTCTGACCGGACCGGTCCTGGCCTTGGACAGTCAGGGCTGCCTGGTTTACAGCCCGGACAAGACCGTGGGAATCATCGGTCTCAACGATCTGATTATTGTAGAAACCCCCGACGCCCTCCTGATCTGCCCCAGAGAACGGGCCCAGGAGGTAAAAAAGATTGTGGAGTCTCTCGAAGCGCAGGGAAGGAAGGATCTGCTTTAGACCGGGAGAAATAAAATCGGCGGTCTTGTCTTTTTCATTTTTTTTCAGTGAATGAATTCTGGAGAAACATAAAAATACTTATTTAATTTCAAATAAAGTTAACCCCTTATACAATAACCGGCAGACCGAATCCTGAGGGGGAATTCTTCCAGGAAGTCCCTGCTTATTTTTTTACAGACTCATCGGATACTAAAAGTCCCTTAATCAAGTAGTTGGCCATTATCCGGCCTATTTCTTCCGGAGAGAGTCCGCCCTCAGGAGAATACCATCTTGAAATCCAATTCAAGGCCCCCAATATCGCATAGGCTTTCATCTTCCAATCGGCTTTTTCAAAAACCCCCTTTTTTATTCCTTCCTGGATAATCGATATAAATTTCTTCTCAAAACGGTCTCTTTCCTGGATAACAATGTCCCTCATCTGTTTGGGAAGGAGTAGCTCCTGCTGCCGAAGAACCCCGACGACAAACCCTGTGGTTAACACCTTAGTATGACCTATAATAACCTCTCGAAGTCTTTCTTTGGGAGGCAGATTCAATTTTTCCACTTCATCCATCATATCATGAGTCATTTTCAGGGCTTTTAACAAACACTGGAAGAACATATCTTCTTTGCTCTTGATATAGTAATATAGGCTCCCCTTGGTCATCTTTAATTCATGGGCGATGTCTTCCAATGCCGCCTTTTCAAATCCTTTTTTAGAAAAAATTTTTGCGGCGTTTTCCAAAATATCGTTTTTCTTTATTTCATAACGTATTTTTTGATAATTTTCCCTGGCAGCGGCCATTTCTTCCACCTCGTCCGGTTTGAGAATTGAGGAAATTAAATAATATTAATAATTTTTCACCTTTTTGCAATCCGATTTTTTAGCATCAACTTTAAAAAACCTTCCATAGTTACTTCCTGGCGCTGGTTAAGCACTTCAAACTTCAAGGTTGCTACCCCTTTGTCTTTTTTGCCCGATTCCTTAAGCTCAGCAACGGTGATCTTGGCGAAGACCGTATCTCCGGCTTTAACCGGCCGCTGAAAGGTCCACCCTGTCTCCACCATAGCCATCACAGAACCGTCCCAATAACCGAGCTGATTGAATTTCCCGGTCATCTTGGAGACCACCAACATACCATGGGCGATTCTTCCCCCGAAGGGGGTTTCTTTGGCATATTCCTCATCGGTATGCAAAGGATTATAGTCCCCGGAAAGTCCGGCAAATTGGGAAATATCTCCCTGCTCGATGGTTATCCCATTGGTTTCAAAGGATTCTCCTAAAGTAAAGTCATCAAAATATTTCACCTGGGGATTGGTTCTCATTTCCTTCTCCTTTTGACATATTGATACCGGACTTCTACAATTTTTTTGGCTTGAAACATCGTGACCACTATTCTTTTTTCACCCGTACTGTTGCTTCAAAGCCTCCTTTTAAGGCAGAACCGATATATTCAATCGGTCCTTACTGCCTCAAACCTTTCCGGCCGTTGGTCTAAAACAAGGCCCATCGAGAATAAACCTCATTTCGGAGCCAAAACCTCTTCATCCAAAAACAAGTCCTTATATTTCATCCGCAATTCGTATTTTTTTATTTTGGTGCCCACAGAGACGGGTAGGGTAGTGACAAAAACCACCCGCTTGGGAGTTTCAAACCCGGCCAGTTTTGATCGACAAAATTCAATCAATTCATTTTCCTTAAGAGTTTCTCCGGATCTGGTTACCACCGCCGCTACCACCGCTTCTCCCCAGCGCTGATGAGGAACGCCAAAAACGGCCGCATTTTCCACCATAGGATGTAAAAGGACCGTATTTTCCACCCGGATGCTGGAAACATTTTCTCCCCCGGACTTAATAACATCCTTAAAACGATCTACCAGGATAATAAGATTATTTTCATCATACTGGCAGGCATCTCCGCTGTGCAGCCAGCCCCCGCGCAGGGCCGCTCTGGTAGCTTCCTCATCTTTGTAATATCCGGACATCATGACCGGTGATTGCATCACCTTTTCTCCGGTTACTTTTGGCCCGGTAGTCTTCATTTCCTCATCCACAATCCTGGTGGCATAAAAGGGATGGGAAACACCGAGATAATGGGAAGCCGGGGAAGCCTTTTCATAGACCTCATAGAATTTATGGTTCCATCCCCGGGTATCGTAAACGCATTCGGTCATCCCGTCATAACTGAGAATAACCAAATCCTCACCGAAGAGTTTTCTAAGTTTCCGGTCCACCTCCGGCGGCAAGGGACCCCAGCCATAAGGACAGGTCCTTAGATATTCGGTGGCGTATTTACCGGGGTTGGCTTCATAGAGGTTGGCAATCCGGCCAAAGTCGGCCGCCCCGCCATAAATACTGGTCAGTTTCTCTCTGGTCATGGAATCGACGATCAGCTGGGGGTCCGGCGAGCGGGTCATGACCGCCGTTCCCCCGATTACATGAGCCGAAAGCATCATTCCCTGAGCGGCAATATGGAAAATGGGATAGTAGATGCCGATCCTGTAATCCCATTCGGTATTCACCCCCGCCCCCCTGGACATGGATAGGGCATGACTCAAAGCGCAAAAATAAAGATAGACATGGCTGATCATGACCCCTTTGGGCAGCGAGGTGGTCCCGGAAGTATAGAGGATTTCGACAATATCATCACCATGAATGGTTACCTCCGGTTCATCCTTTGATTGGTCTTGGATAAACTGATCAAAGGAAAGACTGCCCGGAACAACACCCCCGGCAATTGGAATAGTCACTCCGACTTTAAGGCCGTTCTTTTTAAAAGCCTCTTCCGCCCTTGGGAACAGCTGATCGTCCACTACTGAAAATTTCGGCTCTGTCTGACGGATAATATGATCAATCACATCCGAGGCGACCATGATATTGACCGGAACCATAACCACACCAGCCTTAGCCGCTCCGATCTGGGCGATATAGTGCTCAGCGCTGTTGGAGGCAAATAAGAGAATCCGGTCCCCCCTTTTCAGCTTTCTGTCGATCAAGGCATTCGCAAACCGATTAGCCTTCTCATCCAACTGCCGGTAGGTTAAGCGGCTGTTTTCCTGATCGACATACGCCCCTTCCCAGGCAATCAGGGCCTCCTGATCGGGAACGCTCCAGGTCATCCTTTCGAACATATCACCAACGGCGATGCGATCCCAGCGATGGTCCGCTCTCCGGTTAATTAGACTGTTCACATCAAAATCCATTCCATCCTCCTCCCTCATCATCCACTTTATTGGCCCGATCTTGGGAAAAGCCCCCTTTTCTTTTTCCGGATTATTAACCGCCTTATAAGATGGTCTCTCAAAAAGTCCAATTTTGTCATTTCGAGGAGAGAAGCGACGAAAAATCTTTAATTTAATTCTCGGATACTCAGGCTCGTGGCCTCTGAAGGGGATGCTTTCCGAATATCCCGATCGGTTACGATGCCAACGAGTTGGTTTTTCTCATCCACAACGGGTAAATGCCTTATTCCCTTGTCCTGGATAAGTTCTTGCGCCTCGAAAAAAGAGGCCTCGGGACCGATGGTTGCCGGATTCTTCTGGATCATTTCCCTCATAAAACCTTTGTAATTAATTTTCATTTTTCCTCCTTGACCTATCCGCTTCAAATAGATTTTTCCATTAAAAATCCGTGGAGCATTCATCCCTGCCCCATTTCAATAAGACCGGGGCATTCCCAATCTTTCGGCCAAGATATTCCTTATCATTTCATTGGTAATCGGGGCGAACTCAAATAGTTTGGAATCCCGCCAATAGCGCTGCATATCATATTCCATGGTGAAGCCGTATCCGGCCAGGATCTGCATCCCTTTAGCGGTGGCAAACAGGAAAGCCTCTGAGGCGGCCAGTTTGGCCATATTGGCCTCAACCATGCAGGGTTGCTTATTGGCCTGCAGCCAGGCGGCTTTATAAATCATCAGTCGGGCCTGTTCGATCTTAAGATACATATCAGCCAGGTAGTGTTGAATAGCCTGGTATTGCCCGATGGGCCGCTCAAAAACAATTCTTTCCCTGGCATACTGGACGGCGTCGTTGAGGGCGGCTTGGGCCCCTCCGGCACAAAGGGCGGCAATGACGATTCGTTCATTGTTCAGGGTATCTAAGAGGTGGTACCAGCCTTTATCTCGTTCCCCCATCAGGTTTTCTTTAGGAACCATGACATCTTCAAGGAATATTTCACAAGTACCGAGAGCCTTCAACCCGACTTTATGAATGCGGTTAATCGTTATCCCCTTGGTCTTCAAATCGACCATAACTATGGATATGCCGTAGGACTTCTTTTCTTCTGACTTGGTGGTCCGGGCCATGAGCATGATGTAATCGCTGAGATGGGCCCCGGTAGTGAACATCTTTGAACCATTGATCAGATAATGATCCTTTTTCTCCTCGGCCTTGGTTTTCAGGCTCAGAGCGTCGGTTCCGCTGTGACTTTCTGTGACCCCCAGGCAGATCTTGGTTTCCCCTCTGGCCAGTTTAGGAAGATACTCCTCTTTTTGTTTTTCGTTGCCAAAATATCTGATGGTAGTCGGTCCAAAACAATTGAACTGGAAGAAGGCATCGGCCAAAACAAACATCCCTTTGGCCAATTCTTCAACAGCCAAGACCATATCCATCACATTACCGCCCATCCCTCCGTATTTTTCTTCGATGATCAGGCCAAGCATTCCCAATTCAGCCAGCTTATCCCATAATCCTTGAGGGAATTCCTCTTTTTCGTCTATTTCTCTCTGATATTCCCTGGGGCATTCCCGATCAACGAATTTTTTGATCGTTGCCTTGAGCATTTCCTGTTCGTCAGTAAAAGTAAAATCCATGGTTTTCTCCTTTAACGTCTTAATCTGTGCCGATATAGGCCCGTTTAATATCGGGATTCTGCAATAGCTCCTGGCTCAGGCCTTGTAAAAATACTTGGCCATTCTCATAAACATAGGCGCGATGGGAAATTTCCAGAGCTTGAAAAACATTCTGTTCCACTAATAATATGGTCATGCCGGACTCATTCAGGATTCTGATGGTCCTATAGATTTCATCAACAATCAGTGGAGCCAACCCTAAGGAGGGTTCGTCTAACAGTAAAATTTTTGGATGGGCCATCAAGGCTCTGCCGATAGCCAGCATCTGTTGTTCGCCCCCCGACAGGGTTTCCCCTCTTTGCCCACTTCTCTCTTTCAGGACCGGGAATAATTGCAAAACGAACTCGAGTGTTTTTTTTGTTTCGGCTTTAGAGTCGTTGGTAAAGGCCCCCATTTCAAGGTTTTCTAATACGGTCAGTGAGGGAAAAATCCTCCGCCCCTCCGGCACCTGGGCGATTCCAAGTTGGACAATCCGATGAGGAAACACCTTATTTATTTTTTCACCACAAAAGAGAATCTGACCGGTTTTGGGGCGGACCAACCCGGAGATAGCCGAAAGAGTAGTAGTCTTTCCAGCCCCATTGGATCCGATCAAGGCCACAATTTCTTTCTCCCTGACCTCTAAGGATACGCCAAAAAGAATTTGCATTTCACCATAAAATACTTCGATGTTATCAACAGTCATCATCATTTTCTTTTCCCCAGGTAAGCTTCAATCGTTTTTTGGTCTTGGGATATTTCCTCTGGAGTCCCTTCGGCAATTTTTTCCCCGTAATTTAAAACGATGATTCTATCCGATAAGCGCATGACGATATTTAGAACATGCTCAATAAATAATATGGTAACTTTTTGGTTGACGTGAATGCTTTCGATAAGTTCCATCAGGTGTTTACCCTCGACCTTATTGAGTCCGGCCATAACTTCATCCAACATTAAAAGAGCAGGCTTGGTAGCTACCGCCCGGGCCAGTTCCAATCTTTTCTTTCCGGCCAAGGTAAGGGTGTTTGCCAAACGATCCTTTTTGTCCATTAGCCCCACTTCTTCCAGGATATGCAGGGCGTAATCTTTAGCCTCGACCGTCGTTTTCGCCCAGTTTAAAGCCCCGATAACCACGTTATCCAAGACCTTCAGGTTCATAAAAGGTTGAACGATTTGAAAAGTCCGGGTGATCCCCTTCTTGCAAATTCTGCTGGGTGGCAATGTTGTGATCGGTTCCCCATTAAAAACGATTTCCCCTGAAGTCGGTTTTAAATAACCGGAAATCAAGCTGAAAAGGGTCGTTTTTCCGGCCCCGTTGGGACCGATAATGCTGATGATCTTATTTTCCTCGACTTTTAGAGAAAGATTTTCAATAGCGGTCATTCCCCCAAAAATTTTTGTCAGATGAACAAGTTCCAGCATCTTCCTTTTCCCCTGTAAGTCAGCTTTTGTTTTTATTGATGATCCCTATGATTCCTTTAGGCATAAAAACGATTACCAGCATCAGAATCAATCCATAGGCGATCAGATGTACCGAACCCATTTCTCCCAAGAATACTCGAAAGATTTCCGAAATCACCTGTAATACACAAGCCCCCACTAATGGGCCAAAAACCGTTCCGATGCCCCCAATAATGGCTGCTGAAGCAATTTCTATGGAAAAATCCAATGATAAATTGATATCCGGGGAAATAAACATCAAATATTGGGCATAAAAAACCCCGCCAAATCCGGTTAAAAAAGAACTGATTCCAGCAGCCACTATCTTGTATCTACTGGTGATGACCCCGACGTTTTCGGCCGCATCCTCATTTTCTTTAATGGCCATTAAGTAATATCCTAATTTGGACCGGACGACCAGATGATTGATAATTACGATCACTATCACCATGATCAAAATAACATAGTAGAACAGGTATTTTTCCGGAAATTGAAAGTTGATCATCGGGTTTTTGCTCATAGGAATCAATAGCCCGGAAGCTCCCCCAATAAATTCCCAATGGAGGGCCAAGAGTCTTATGATTTCCGAAAAGGATATGGTCAAAAGCGCAAAATACATGCTTTTTAACCCGTACCTGGCCGCCAGATAGGTTATTCCCATACCGATCAGGGCCGTGGCTATTGCCCCCAAAAACATGCCGATCCAAGGGGTTAAGCCCATTTTCATAAAAAGAACCACTGTAAAATAAGCGCAGATCCCGGAAAGGGCCCCATGGCCTAACGATAGCATCCCGGTATACCCGCTGAGAATGTTCCAGCAGGCTCCCAGATACCCATAAAAAAGGATCATGATCAGGATATGGATGTATCGATCCCCAATAAAAGGAGGCACCACGGTAGCCAGGGACAGAACAACGATAAGCATTGGTATTAAATAGGCTTTTTTCATCATCGTTTCACCACTCCAAAAAGCCCTGCCGGTTTGAAAATTAAAATAATAATTAGAATTCCAAAGGAAATAATCTGCGCCGAAGATGCGGGAAGCATCAGTAAAACCTGACCCAGAGATTCAGCCAAACCGATAATCAAAGCCGCCCAGAAAACTCCCATTAAATTGCTCCCCCCGCCCAGCATAATGACCACAAAGGCGGCAATGAGGAAGACGTGACCTACGTGTGGGGAAACCGGGTAAAAAGTGAGAACCATGGAACCGGCGCCTCCGGCACAGGCTGATCCGATGCCGAAAGCAATTAGGTTAATCCGATGGACGTTAATACCCACCAGTTGAGCCGCGGTTTTTTCCTCTGAAGCCGCCCGGACGGCTTTGCCTGTTTTAGTTTTTTTAAGGAAAAGATAGAGTAAATAATTAATGGCCAGGGCTAAAAGGGAGGCTGTTAACCTGGTAATACTGATTGAAGCGCCCCAGAAAGAAATCGTGGAGGTGCTGTATTGGGTCATCACCGATCGATCATTCACGCCAAACAGTTGGGCGGCCAGATTCTCAATGAACAGCATCAGTCCGAGGGTAAGAAGGAGCTGATTGATATGAGCCGCATTAAGCACCGGTGCAATGACGACCTTTTGAATCACCATCCCCCCCAAAAACAGCAAGGGCATGCTGAGAATAATAGACAAAAAAGGATCAAGATGAAAACATTGAAAGGCAAAAAAGGCGATATACATCCCCACCATCAACAAGGCCCCGTGGGCGAAGTTGATGATATTCATCACCCCAAAGATGAGACATAGTCCGATCGCCACCAGCGAAAGGACTCCCCCCATCAATAATCCGCCGATAATCGCTTGAAAAATTAATGAAAATGAAAGTATCATTAAAACCATGTCCCTTTCTGAATAGTGGGGATTTCTATCTCCGCCTGACCCAAATAAAGCCTGGGACTTGATTCCTAATACTCGCCTCTCCCCCCGGTTAGGTTTAAGCATTGTCCGGTGATAAATGAGGATTTATTTGAAGCCAGAAATAGAATCGAGTCGGCCACTTCTTCCGGGCGTCCCAATCTTTTCATGGGAACTCTGGCCAGCGACTGGTCCAGAAATTTTTGGGAAAGAGAGGAAAGAAGCCCGGTGGCCACCAGGGAAGGGGCCAGAGAATTCACTCGAATTCCGGTCAGGGCCAGTTCTTTGGCCAAAACCCTGGTAAAGGAGATCACCCCTGCCTTGGAAGCAGAGTAGGCGCATAATTGTGCACTTGATTCTTTTCCGGCTATGGAGGCGACATTGACAATATTTCCTTTTTTGTTTTTTATCATGATGGGGACCACCTGTTTACAGAACAGAAAGACGCTTTTTAGGTTGATTTGAAAAACCCGATCCCAATCCTTTTCTTCTAATTGTATGGCCGGTCCACCGGGTCCGACAATACCGGCGTTGTTAACCAAGATATCGATGGTTTTAAATTGTTTCAAAGTCTTCTGGATGACTTCTTGAATCTGGCTTTCATCGGAAACATCGGCGCAAACAGCCAAGCCGCTTCTCTTTCTTTTCTTAATCAGACCCAGAACCCTTGCCATTTCCTTTTCCAAAACATCAACCAATACCACAATCGCTCCCTCTTGGCTGAAGGCCAGGGCGGTCGCCTTTCCGATACCCTTGGCCGCCCCGGTCACAATAACGACCTGTCCCCGAAATTCTTCTCTTCTGTTTTTTGTTGAAACCATGGTATTAGGTCTCCTTCGTAAGCGGACAAGGCGGTCGCCGGGCTTTAACTCGGTTTCATCCTTTTCCCGGAGAGCCGTGTAATCCGTAAAAATGACCTTTCAAAAAGATTCACGGCCCTCCGCTTATAAAAACTACAAAAATCTAATCTGATCCTCTTTATTTTCGATCAGCCCATTTCGGTACATTCCAAACAGGTTTAGACAAAGCCGTTGCCTTCGGCCAGACCAGTCTCCAGTCTCCATTGAGATATTGTGAGGTAGCCATGCGGGCATATAAATTTTCACCTTTTTCGTCAAACTTAACCCCGCTGATCGAACACACTTCCCAGGAAGGATTGAGAATATTCAGACCGGCCAA
>JBFMBU010000069.1:0-5765 GCA_040755035.1 Thermodesulfobacteriota bacterium | reverse complement strand
AGCCGATCCAACGATCCCGGGCAGAACACTTCCAGGCGGCCGCGGAAAAGCTGAGCAAGGCGATCCATTGATCGAGCCAAGTAGCGATATATCGAAGGGTTTCACCTATCTTGGGAATAGCACCCAGGTAATGTTGCTCTTGCATCAAAACCTGGTATCGCTTCTCTTCGCAAGGTTCTATGGGACGGACTTGGACTTCTCTTAGATTCACATCGGTAACCTCGGATGAAGTGGAGATCCTTTAAAGATAGTCTTACACCATCCGATTTTAGAAGTCCAGAGTTATTTTTAATTATTTGACTTCGTTAATTATTTAATGAGGGACAAAATCACCCTGGGATTCCGGCCTTTTTTCTTGACAGATACCCTTAAAATTGTTTAAAAAGAATCATCCTTCAGGCACGTAGCTCAGGGGGAGAGCGCTACCCTGACACGGTAGAGGTCAAGGGTTCAAGACCCTTCGTGCCTACCATGAATATCAAGGACTTAGCCATTTATGGTTAGGTCCTTTTTTATTGGCAGGAGAGATTGTCGGACTTGGGTTTGGGTTGACAACAGAAGGGGCAGATGATCCATTCGGGTAAGAGGGGTTTTTTACAGTTCCTGCACACCTCGGTTATAGGATGGCCGCAGTAGGGGCAGGCTAAAAATCCCTCTCCCAAGATCCGGGAGCAGTTGGGGCAGACATTGGAAATCTCTTCTTTTTCATAAAAGGCCACATTTATGACTTCCTCAATAGTAGTCAACCCGGCCCGCAGCTTGGCGGCCATATCCAAGGGCAGGGGGGTCATGCCTTCGGCCATGGCCACTTCACGCAGTTTTGAGATGGAGGCATGCTGCAGAACCTGCTCCTTTACCTTGGGGGTGAAACTCAAGACTTCATAGAGCCCCAAACGGCCCCTATAACCGGTCTGCCGGCATTGTGGACACCCCGTACCCTTATAATAAACCGTTTCAGGCGGGAAGGTGATAGGAAAGGTTTTTTCCAATAAAGAGCGTTCCTCGGGAGTGGGTAGGTGGGGCCTTCGGCAGGTTTGACAGACCCTGCGCACCAGTCTTTGGGCGATGATGCCGCTGACCGTGCTGGTAAGGAGTTGCGGGCTGACCCCCAGATCAAAAAAACGGATAACGGCCGATGGCGCGTCATTGGTATGGATGGTGCTCAGCACCAGATGGCCGGTCAAGGCTGCTCGAATGGCGATATCGGCGGTTTCTTCGTCCCTGATTTCACCCACCATAATTACATTGGGGTCCTGGCGCAGGACCGAACGCAAAACAAAAGCAAAGGTCAGACCGGTTTTCGTGTTAACCTGCACCTGGTTTATTCCCGACATTTCAAATTCTATCGGATCCTCTACCGTGACGATATTTAAAGTGGGTGATTTAATTTTATTTATAGCCGCGTAGAGAGTGGTTGATTTTCCACTGCCCGTGGGGCCGGTGACCAATACAATGCCCTGGGGTCGAGAGATAAAATCGATGAATTTGGCGCCATCCGCCTCTTGAAAGCCCAAATGGTCTATGGAGTAAACGCCTTCTTGCTGGTCTAAAATCCTGGCCACCACTTTTTCGCCGAAATGAGTGGGTAGGGTGGACACCCGCAGGTCAACAAAGCGGGAGGCGACATTAATTTTTATTTTACCGTCCTGGGGAAGACGCTTCTCGGAAATATCCAAGGCCGACATGATTTTCATCCGGGAAACCACCGCCCCGTGCGCCCATTTGGGCAAGCGGTGGATTTCATGCAGGACACCGTCGATTCGATAGCGGACCACTACCTGTTTTTCCTGGGGCTCGATATGGATATCACTGGCGCGGTGAGAAACCGCCTCGTTAATAATTAAATTGACCATCCGCACAATCGGCGCCGACTGACTGATCCCCTGCAATTCGGTGAGGCTTTCCGGTTCTTCTTCCTTTTTTTCCTGGGCGACGATGTGGATCTCTTCATCCAGATCGGAAGAAAAGGTCTGCATGATTTTGGGGAGGTCACGTTCTAAATGATAATGCTTTTCAATCGCCGAGAGGATATCGCTGTCCACGGCCATGGCCGGCTGGATGTCTTTGTTGGTGGAAAATCTAAGGTCTTCCAATATACTTAGATTCAAGGGATCCGACATGGCCACCGTCAGGATATTTTCATTGAGGCTGATAGGAATACAGGTATATTTTCTGGCATAAGCCTCCGGGAACAAGGCTAAAGCCTCCGGTTCTATGACCGTGGTCTCCAGATCCAGATAGGGTATTCCCAGTTGAGAAGACAGGATTTGGACCAAATCCGTTTTATTGACGGTCTTGGATTCCACCAACAACTCACCCAAACGTTTTTTGGTGGTTCGTTGCTTTTCCAAGACGTTGTTCAAGTCATGTTCGGTTAAAATGCCCTGTTGGATCAGAAGTTCGCCTAAGCGGGTTTTCATTTTTTGATTCCTCTATTAAAAATTTAATTAGTTTCCATCCGGAAGGATCGATCCCGGATGAGCCCCGAGTTAGAGGAAAAATTTTGTAAGGCGCTCTATAAGGATATTTATAAAATTATCATTTTTTGTAAAATAAATCAATCGGATTCTGGATAGTAAGGTCCCCGGTTGAATCGATGGTTCTCTGCTTGTGCAAGGAAAGGGAATAGGCTTGACTTTCATGAAAGACCGATCTAAAAAATATAGCAGGACATCAATTTGCAAAAGAAAGGTTTAATCGATGGTGGGGGTTATTGGGGGAGAGAATCGATATGGAGCCTTCTAAAGTCGAATGGCTTCTTTTTTGTAAAAGGGAATGCGCCACGTGTGGCATGGTTGTTCCGGTTATGAAAGAAATTTTACAGGCCGGAAAATCCCTTACTATTTATACTCAGGATGACCCCGGTTTTCCGGAGGGCATGGCCGGGATCCGGGATGACACCTCTCTGGAACAGTCTTACCGCTTCCAAATCGAAGCCGTACCGACCTTGATTCTTTTAGAAAGTGGACAGGAAAAGGGGAAGGCTGTAGGCTGGGACCGGGAAGCCTGGCGGACGTTAACCGGGATCCCGAATCTGGGAGAAGGATTGCCCCTTTCCCGCCCGGGGTGCGGCGCCCGGAATGTCGAACCGGGAATAGCGGAGGAACTGGCTGTTCGTTTTGGAGGGGTTCGTCTGGAATCCCGGCGAATTCCGTCGCCCCCTCTGGAAGATGAGATGGAAACCTGTTTCGCTCAGGGTTGGACCGATGGACTCCCGGTAACACCACCTACAGCCGTGCGGGTGGTGCGAATGTTAGAAGGGACAACCAGGGCTATAACTGAAGTGCTGGGTCTGATTCCGCCGAATCAAGCCCCTTGCACCGTGGAAAAGGCGGCCATCAATGCCGTTATGGCCGGATGCAGGCCGGAGTATTTACCGGTGGTCCTGGCTTCTGTAGAAGCGGCCTGTATGGAGGAATTTTGCATGCACGGTTTGTTGGCTACCACCTATTTTTCCGGGCCCATGTTGATTGTCAACGGTCCCATGGTCCGGGCCATTGGCATGAATGCCGGGATCAACGCCCTGGGACAAGGTAACCGGGCCAATGCCACCATCGGGCGAGCACTGCAGTTGATCGTCCGCAATATCGGCGGGGGGAGGCCGGGTGAAGTGGATCGGGCCACCTTGGGCCATCCGGGGAAATATTCCTTTTGTTTCGCCGAAGCTGAGGAGAGTTCTCCCTGGGAACCCCTTTCAGTGGAACGTGGTTTTCCGGAAGGGACTTCCACCGTTTCCCTATTTGCCGGGGCCGGGGTGCAACCGGTTGTGGACCAACTGTCCCGGACCCCCGAATCCCTGGCCCGGACCTTTGCCTTATGTCTTAAGGCCGTGGCCCATCCCAAAATTCCGATGGCCGCCGATGCTGTTCTGGTGGTTTCTCCGGAACATGGAAACATCTTCCGCCAGGCCGGATGGACCAAGGCCCGCCTAAAAGAAGAGCTGGAGCAACTGCTGAAGATGCCGGGAACAGACCTGGTTCGCGGGGCGCAAGGGATTGCCGAGGGCATAGCGGAGGTTATGAAAGAAGCAACCTTGCCCAAGTTCCGTCCCGGAGGTCTTTCCATTGTTCATGCCGGAGGACCTGCCGGTCGTTTTTCGGCCATCATCAGCGGCTGGGTGGCCAGCGGGCCACGAGGAAGCCAATTGGTGACCAAGGAGATAATACGATGAAGGAAGCTTTATTCCTCTTAGATCCCACGGCCGAACAGAGGCCGGAAAAAAGGGAACGGCTAAAACGCCCCAATGATTTGAAAGAAACCACTGTCGGGTTGTTGAATATATCCAAACCCCGGGGGGATATTTTTCTGGATGAAATTGAGAAGCTTTTATCCGGCCGGGGTTTGAAAATCCTGCGCTTCCAAAAACCGACTTTCACCAAAGTCGCCCCTCTGGAACTGAAACAGGAGATCAGGTCTCAATGCCAGGTGGTTATTGAAGCCCTGGCCGATTGAGGGTCCTGCACCTCGTGCAGTGTGCACGACATCGTGGACCTGGAAGGACGGGGCGTTGTCGGGGTCTATGTAGCCTCCAGCGAATTTAAGGAGGCCGGCCAAGCCCAGGCCAGGGCCCTGGGCTATGATCCGGCGGCGGTGTTCGTACCCCACCCCATTCAGGATAGGACCGATGAAGAAATGCGGGGGATCGCCCGGGAAGCCCTGACAGAGATCCTTCGCAACATAACCCGTTAAAAAAACCTAGGTGATTGATGAAATCGAAATCAAAAGTTGGCGCCTATATCTTGATTCTCTTGGGTGTTGTTTTTCTGCTTTCCAATTACGGTTGGCTGCCGAGTGTACACTCCTTGCTGGCCAAAGGCTGGCCAATTATCCTGATTGTAGCCGGGGGGTTGCTGCTGATTCGGCGATAAATAATGAACACCGCCTCTGATCAGGGAGGGTATCGTAGAATTTTCGAAGACCTGTTTCAGGAGTTAGCCGAACTGGATTTGGCAGCCGCAGCTAAAAATCTCGGTCTTTCCCTCAATGAAAAAAAGGAAGTGCAGGTTCCCTTTTTTTCTTTTATTGACAACCGTTTTCCATTTTAGTAGGCATAAAAAACAGCAGTACCCCCAACATGAAAGCCAATCTGATATAAAATGGCCGGAAGCGGTTCATCGATTTCCCCGCTTGGGGGCGGGAAGGATTTTATCCGATGCCTAAACGACTGTTAACGACGATTTTCATTTTTCTATCCTGGGTTTCAGGGGCCGGGGCGGAAACCCCAGCGCTGACCGACGGGATCATTCGGAAAATTGAAATTGAGGGAAACCGTGTGCAGGAGAGGGTCATCCGCCGAGAGCTGACCTTCAACGTGGGGGATCGGTTTACCGAAGAGGCTGTAAAAAACTCAAAAGAGAACCTTTATAAACTGGGATTGTTCAAGTCACTCGAGATTGAACCGGTCTGGGATACGGTCCTGGACGGTGTCAAGATAACGATCAAGGCCCGGGACGGGTGGTATCTGCTCCCCTGGCCCGTCATAGGCAGCCGGGGGGGGAACCTCTTTTCCGCCCTGATGATAACAGAAAAGAATTTTTTTAAACAGGGGGAAGGGATCAATTTCTGGGGATTTTACGACCAGGAAAATTGGTCGGTCCTGTCCGGTCTTTATTTACCCAGGGTCTATTTGATCGGTGGGGTGATGGAGACGGACCGGACCGAGTACCTCTATGCTGACGGGGCATACAATACCAAAAAGTTCGATCAGCGCTGGGGTCAGGAAAAAGCGGAGGATTTCGGGGAGATCGCCGAAGCTTACGGAAAGC
>JBFMBU010000068.1:0-6962 GCA_040755035.1 Thermodesulfobacteriota bacterium | reverse complement strand
TGACCTCGGAGTTGTTTCGCAAGGGGGTGCTGAAGGAATTCGGGGTCAAGGTGATCGGGGTCGATGTCGATGCCCTCGAACGAGGGGAAGACCGCATTGCCTTTAAAGAGACCATGAACCGCCTGGGCATTGAAATGCCGCGCAGTAACCCGGCCTTCAGCGTGGAAGAAGCGGAAGCCATCGCCGCCGAACTCGGTTACCCGGTGGTGGTCCGCCCGGCTTACACCATGGGGGGCACGGGAGGCGGACTGGTGTATAACGTTGAAGAATTGCGGACCGTGGCCGCCCGGGGACTGGCGGCCAGTCTGGTCGGTCAGATACTGATTGAAGAGTCGGTCCTGGGCTGGGAAGAGCTGGAGCTGGAGGTGGTCAGGGATGCCAAAAACCAGATGATCACCGTCTGCTTCATCGAAAATGTGGATGCCATGGGCGTCCATACCGGGGATTCCTACTGCACGGCCCCCATGCTGACCATTGATCCGGAATTGCAGAAACGCCTCCAGAAACATTCCTATGATATTGTTGAGGCCATTCAGGTCATCGGCGGGACCAACATTCAGTTCGCTCATGATCCCAGAAGCGGACGGGTGGTGGTGATCGAAATCAATCCCCGGACCTCCCGCTCTTCGGCCCTGGCTTCTAAAGCCACAGGGTTTCCTATAGCCCTCATTTCCTCCAAACTGGCCGCCGGTCTGACCATGGATGAGATCCCCTACTGGCGGGAAGGGACCCTGGAAAAATATACCCCTTCCGGAGATTATGTAGTAGTCAAGTTTGCCCGCTGGGCCTTTGAAAAATTCAAGGATGCCCAGGACAAACTGGGGACTCAAATGCGGGCCGTCGGTGAGGTGATGAGCATCGGCAAAAACTACAAGGAGGCCCTGCAGAAATCCATCCGCTCCTTGGAATCCGGCCGCTACGGCCTGGGTTTTGCCAAGGATTTTAACCGGAGATCTTTGGAAGACCTTCTGGAACGTCTAAACGAGCCCAGCAGCGAAAGGCAGTTTATTATGTACGAGGCCTTGCGCAAAGGGGCCGGGATCCAGACCCTCTTTGAAAAAACCCACATCAAACCCTGGTTCATTGAGCAGATGAAGGAATTGGTAGACCTGGAAGAGGAGATCCTCCGCTTCCAGGGAAAAACCCTGCCCGACGACCTGCTGCGCAAAGCCAAAAAGGACGGTTTTGCCGACCGCTATCTGGCCAAGTTGATCGGCTGCTCCGAAAAAGAAATCAGGGGCCAAAGGACGGCTCTGGGGGTTGTCGAGGCCTGGGAGGCCGTGCCGGTCAGCGGTGTAAAAAACGCGGCCTATTATTTTTCCACCTACAATGCCCCCGATTCTGTGCCGACCAGCACCCGGAATAAAATCATGGTCCTGGGAGGAGGACCGAACCGCATCGGTCAGGGCATTGAATTCGATTACTGCTGCGTCCACGCCGCCTTCACCCTGCGCGACGAAGGGTACGAATCGATCATGGTCAACTGTAATCCGGAAACTGTTTCCACCGATTACGACACTTCCGACAAACTCTATTTTGAACCCCTGACGGTTGAAGATGTCTTAAGCATCTATGAAAAGGAAAAACCCCAAGGGGTGATCGTCCAGTTCGGCGGTCAGACGCCCTTGAATATCGCCAATGAGTTGGCCGAGGCCGGGGTAAATATTCTGGGGACCTCCCCGGAAGCCATTGATCTGGCCGAGGACCGGGACCGTTTTCGCCGTTCCATGGAACGCCTGGGCATCCCTATGCCCGAATCGGGTATGGCCGCCAATTTGGATGAAGCCCTGCAGGTGGCGGAAAGAATCGGTTATCCCCTCATGGTCCGGCCTTCCTATGTCCTGGGAGGAAGGGGTATGGAGGTGGTTCATGACCGGGCCATGCTGGAGGAATATGTGGCTGCTGCCGTGGATGTCACCCCGGAACGGCCTATCCTGATCGATAAGTTCCTGGAAAAGGCTATCGAGGCTGAAGCCGATGCCATCTCCGACGGCACGGATGCCTTTGTTCCGGCCGTGATGGAGCACATCGAATTGGCCGGAGTTCATTCCGGAGACTCAGCCTGTGTCATTCCGCCCATCAGCATCCCGGCCAAACATCTGGAAACCATCAATGAATATACCAGGAAAATCGCCATCGAGCTCAAGGTGGTGGGCTTGATGAATATCCAGTACGCCATTGCCGGGGACCGGGTTTATGTCCTGGAGGCCAACCCTCGCGCCTCCCGCACCGTACCGCTGGTCTCCAAGGTCTGCAATATCTCCATGGCCCGTCTGGCCACTCAGGTCATTTTGGGAAAAAAACTGAAGGACCTGAATTTGAAACCCAAAACCTTCAGCCACTTCGGGGTCAAGGAATCGGTCTTCCCCTTCAATATGTTCCCCGAGGTCGATCCGGTTTTAGGCCCGGAAATGCGTTCCACCGGAGAGGTACTGGGGTTGGCGGACTCCTTTGGCCTGGCCTTTTATAAAGCGGAGGAGGCCGTTCACCAGGTCCTCCCTTCCGAAGGTACGGTCCTGATCACCGTCTCCGAAAGAGACCGCGATGGTGTGGTGGAAGTGGCTCGTGGTTTCTCCGAGCTGGGGTTTAAAATCAAAGCCACCAACGGCACCCAGAAATTTCTTCAAAGCCAGGGGATAAAATCCGAGCCGATACTGAAAATGCACGAAGGACGCCCCAATATCGTCGATGGGATTAAAAACCGGGAGATTCAACTGGTCATCAATACGCCCAGCGGGAAATTGAGCCAGTATGATGATTCCTACATCCGCAAGGCGGCCATCCAGTATAAAATTCCCTATATCACCACCCTGGCCGCCGCCACAGCCGCCGTCCGTGGCATCGCCGCCTTCCGCCGCGGTCACGGTCAGGTCCGCTCGCTGCAAAGTTATCATCAGGATATCAAGTCCTTTTAGAAACGCCCTGTTAATGGATTATGTCTGTGCCGGAGCCAAATAAAACCGACTTCTGGCACAGACGACCGGCAATTTTTTATCGATATTCTGGGTGATAACGCAGCGCAGTTTCCCCAATCTTTCCAGCTCGGCCACGGCCCTAGGGGCGGCATTAGGTTCGGCTTCGGACAACAGACCTTCTCCGATAAGAATCTTCCACATCTTTCGACGGGTTTCCTCCGATCTCAGATATTTATCAATGGTAAAGTCATCGGGATCGAACCGCGTCCAGAGACCGCCTGGACTGCGAAAATCGGGGATTCCGGACTCGGTGCTCACTCCGGCCCCGGTAAAAACCACCACCCGCATCGACTCCCGGATCATATCGATCGCCTTTTCAATATGTTCCTTCATGCCCCTGCCCTTTTCAGTTTTTCCTATCTTTTTATCAACAAAAAGGGATTTCGGCAACTCCTGACTTTCCTTTTTTCTCTTGACTCTTCTTTTCACCTCATCATATAGTCCCCCCAATCATTCAATCCAAACGATTTCTGGTATTCTATCTATAGTTTCCGGGCTGACGCTAAAAGAGAATTTAAGATGAATATTTTTTTAACCGGAGCCACCGGCTTCCTGGGTGAATATCTCCTGCAACAACTCCTTGCCCGAGGCCACAGGGTCTGGGCCCTTTACCGGAACGAGGCCAAGAAGGAAAAAACCGAGCAATTCCTGGCCCGACAGGATCTATTCCCCCATCCCGGCCTGAACTGGGTCAAAGGGGATGTGATTGCCTTGGATCAATCCTGGCCGTTATGGGAGAAGGAACTTCCCTCACTTGAAAAAGTGAATCATATCCTCCATAATGCCGCCTCCCTCCGATTCAAATCAAATGCCGAGGGGGAACCGCGCCGGACCAACTTGGAAGGGTCCAAAGCCCTTTGGCGGCTGACCCGACAAAGACCTATGCAGGTCCACCTGATCAGCACAGCTTACGTCTGCGGCCTGATTCCTGAAGGCACCCTCTATGAGGTCAATCATCCCCGCGGGCAGTTCGCCAGCGCCTATGATGAAAGCAAATGGGAGGCCGAACAAATCTGGACCGGTCAAGCCACGATTCTTCGCCCTGGTGTCATCGTCGGAGATTCCCGGACCGGCCGCTGCAGCTCTTTTACCGGGTGGTATATCATAGCCAAAGGGGGCTATCTGATGGATCAATTTCTGAAAGCCGCCCCGGAATATGACCGGCAGGACCTGCAAATCCAAGTTCCTATGAACCCCCAGGCCACCCTGAATCTGATACCAGTGGATTACGTGGCTGAGGCCGTGGTTCGCTTGATTGAAAATCCTGCCCATTTCAACCGGATCTTCCATCTCACCCATCCCCAGCCCCCGACCCATGAATGGAGTCATCAGGTTTTATGCCGACGCTTTCAACTGGGAGGCATCCGCTTTGTCGATCCCGGCCAAACGGTTTCCAAACCGAATGATCCTATCAAACAAATGATCTGGGATCAGGTCCACAGGATGTACGCTTACTTCAATAACAACCCCGCCTTTGACCGCCGTCATACCGATCAGGCCCTGCCGGATCTGCCGCTGCCGACCATTAACGAAACCCTGATTAACAAGCTCCTGGATTATGCCATTGCACAGGATTGGGGGCAAAAGAAGGGATGACCTTTTCATGCGATTAAATTATCAACTGGAAGAAATTCCTTTTTTAAAGGACCTGGTGCTCGATATCGAAGATCAGGGGGAAACTATTCTGACCCAGGCCTCCGGTCCCGGCTCCGAAATGGTCGCCCCTTATTTAAAAAAATATCTGGATTGGTTGAGCGCCAGAGGCAGTCTGGGCCGCTTCCAGGGAGCCAATGTCTATTCCCTATATCTGCCCCCGGTTCCCAGTCAAGCCCACGCCCGCATGGTGCGGGGGATTATTAAGACTTTTTTTCTAAAAAAACCCACTCCCCAGGCGGTGACCATAGGGATCACCCGCCGCTGCCAGTACCGCTGCCGCCATTGCAGCGTCCCCGATCCGGAACAAACCCGGCCTTCCATTTCCAGAGATGAAATCTTCCGGGTCGTAAGGGAGTGCCTGGATCTGGGGGTGAACAATATCACCTTTACCGGTGGTGAGCCTCTTTTAAACCCTGATTTGGAAGCCTTTGTTGCCGCTGTTCCGAAAGAGAAGGCCGTTGTCCAGGTCTTCAGCAACGGTTTGCTTCTGGATGAGCGAATGGCGGCCGACCTGAAAAAGGCCGGCACCTATGCCGTCCAGATCAGTCTCGATTCCCCTAACCCTGAAGAACACGATCGCTGGCGCGGAAAAGCAGGAGCCTTTGTCGCAGTACGGCGGGCCGTAGCCAAGGCCCGGGCTGCCGGCTTGCTGGTCGGCCTTTCCACTTATGCCACCAATTCGGCCCTGCAGGAGGGTAGCTTTAAAAAAATTATCGATCTGGCCCGGGAATGGGGGGTCCACGAGGTCAGTGTTTTTGATGTCATCCCCACCGGGCGCCTGCTGCGGGATGAATCTGTTTTACTTACTCCGGAAAGCCGAAAGATATTACGGAAACAAGAGTTGCTCTGCAATAAATCCGGCAACGGCCTTCCGCGCCTTTCCACGCAGAGTTGGACCAACAGCAGCCGGGGTTTTGCCAAATCCTTCGGTTGTCTGGCCGGAAATTATCAGTTCCATATCTCCCCCTGCGGCGACTTCATGCCCTGTGATTTTACACCCATCTCCTTCGGCAATGTGCGCAGCCGGTCCGTGGCCGCCTTATGGGAAAAATTGACCGCTCACCCGGCCTATTGCCGCCACCAGAATCAATGCCGCATGCAGTCCCCCGAGTTCCGCCAGAAATACATTCATCCCATCCCGGAGAACGCTGCCTTACCCATATCCATCGAAGACCTGGAAAAGCTCCCTCAGCGATAGGTTTCATGGGCGGCGTCGATAGCCGCTTTCAAATTTTTCCAGGGGGTTTCATTGGGCACGGTGCAGTCGGCGCCCAGTATGAAACGGGGAGGGGCCTGGGCGATGATATCCCTGACCGCCTTGCGGATCTCCTCCGGGCTTCCGGTGGAGATCGTTCCGGTTCGTTCCAGACCACCCATGAAGGGGCGTTGAAAAAAGTCTGACATCTCTCGGGGAGAAAATGACTTTCCGCCGACGGCCAGGGGACTGCTGACAATCTGGCCCGGATATTCCAGAAAAGGGGTGATATCCTCATACGTTCCCCAGTAGTCACAGACATGAAGGATATTAAAGGAACAAAGGCGATTAATTTCGTTCATCAGTTTCAGATCAAAGGGTTTAATATAATTTTCAAAAACCCGGGGGACCTTAAAACGGCCGGCTTCCCCTCCCTGGGTGGAAGTATAAAAGCCATCCACCCCCAGGCGGGCACACTCTCTGACAAAATTCAGCAGACTGTCGGTAATGGTTTCCAAGCCCGGCCGGACCTTTTCCGGTTCGGCCTCCAGTTGTTCTGTCAGTTTCATTAAACCGATACTGTGAGCTGCGCACATAAAGGTTGAATATAAGGTGACCACGATCACCGCCTCTTCCTTAACCGCCTCCACGATTCCCTTGATGGCGCTCAATTGCCCCTCATAAAAATCCAAACCATATTCCGGCATCTTCTTCCAATCTCCCGGCGTTTTAAGGTCCGGCCGCGGTGGAAAGCGGGATTCGAACTGAATCTTGACCAGGTCCATGCCGGTATAGCGGAAAAATTCCAGGTGCTTGTCCACTGCCGCCTGTCCCTGGTGATACTCTGTAGGGAAATGAAGGAAAAAAGCGGCCGGGACATAAGGCAAGGTAAAATGATCGTTAAGCAATCCGTACATGAGTTCTCTTTTATTCATACGCCCCCCTTATGCAAACGTCTTTCTCGAAATTTTCAAAAAATATAGCCCTTAAAAAATTACCTGTCAAACCCTCACGGTAAATTTGTTCTAAATAAAATATCATTAATAGGACAGGGCGCAAGCGTTTTTTGTTAAGCGCAAATAATCGCAAACCAAGCGGGGATTACGAGTCAGTTGCCGCATTTTCTGGGCGACAGA
>JBFMBU010000067.1:0-9030 GCA_040755035.1 Thermodesulfobacteriota bacterium | reverse complement strand
GGGCTTATATGGCCGAAGAGGACGCTTCCCGCTTAAAATCCGGGACAACGGCCCACGCCAGGAAATCCCCCATGGGCGATTATGCCTCTAAAAGCGGCTTCCCTGATGATGAACTGCAATGGGCCATGGTCAATCACCCCGGTTTTAAATATGGTCCGGAAGCGGTAGTGGATTATATATATATAAAGGAAGGGGATGTTTTCACAGTCGGAGATTATACGCTGGAGGTGGTGGCCACTCCCGGCCATACCATGGGTCATTTATGCCTTTATGAACCGGAGAAAAAGCTCTTTTTTTCCGGCGATCACGTCCTGGGGGATATCACCCCCAACATACAGGGCATGTCCGATGAGGTCGACCCCCTGGACCATTATATCAAGAGTTTAAAAAAAGTATTGGATATGGATGTGAAACTGTGTCTGCCCGGTCACCGGAGTTTTATCAGCGATTTTAAAAAGCGGGTCCTGGAGTTGATCGAACACCATCGGGTCCGGGCCAATGAGGTCATTTCCATTTTGGAAAACAATTTCCAGACCGCCTACCAGACCGCTTCGCAGATGACCTGGGATATCGTGGCCAAATCCTGGGACGACTTTCCGGTCATGCAAAAATGGTTTGCCACGGCCGAAGCCATTTCCCATTTGATCTATTTGGAAAACCTGAACCTGATTAAGCGGGAGGTCCGGAACGGATTGATCTTTTTCACCTCAGATGGAAAAAAGAAATTGGAGCGGGAATGAAATTAGCCACAACCCGGGAGGTGTAAACATGTTCAGCCAGCTTACCTTTTCTCAACAACAATTTATCTACCTGGGGCTCAAGGCCTTGATCGAAAGCAAGGCCGGGTTCGGGTTCATTAAAGGGAATCCGGCCCATCCGGTCTATCAGGAAGGAAGCCTGGGCAAAGATCCCTTGCAAACCGAGTATCCGGATTCTCCCGAAAAAAATACCCTCTTTATCATGTTATCTGAATTATCCGGGCAATTGAAGGAATGCGGGATCGAAGATATGGGTTATAAATGGTGGTACGATTTCAGCACCTGGGAAAATTTTTGCAAGTTCGCCGTGGCCGTGGCTAAAGGGGGAAAAACCTAAAATTTGTATCGCCTTAGGTCCGATACCTCGGCAGAGTGCAGCCTTGTGGACAATCTCTAAAAAGGCCCTCCTGCCTTCCCTTTCTTTCTTTCCCTTTTATTACCGTCGGGTCATGAGGGACGAGACCACCACCGAGACCATCAGGATAGCCGAAATAAAAAAGGCATCATTAAAGGAAAGGGCCACGGCTGTTCTTTCCAGCAAAGGACCCGGAAGCCCACTTCCTCCTAATTCCATTCGATGAAACACCAGTTGACTGGAATAAATCGTTCCGGCCATGGCCGTACCCAAGGAAATCCCCACCTGCCGGGAAGTGGCGATCATGGCCGAGGCCGTACCCAAACGGTCCTTTCTTACCGACCCCATAATAGAACTGTTATTCGGGGATTGAAACAATCCCATCCCCAACCCGGCCAGGGTGAGCGCCGGGATCATCTCCCCGATTCCGCTGTCAACGGAGAACCCGGTGAAGAGCCAGAAAGAGAGGATGGTGATGACCGCCCCCAGGGTGGCAAACCAGGCCTGACCGAAACGGTCGGAAAGTTTTCCGCTGATGGGTCCGACCACAATAGCGATCACGGAAACGATGGTCATGATCATACCGGCCTGAGCCGGTTTTACCCCAAGACCCTGTAACAGATAAAAGGGCATCAGCAGGATATAGGCCGAATAGGTCAGGAACATCAAGAACAGGCCCCCTACCGCCCCGGAAAAAACGCGATTTTTGAAAAGCGACAAATCCACCAGAGGATCGGTTGTTCTTTTTTCCACCAAAACAAAAAGGATAAAACAGAAAAACCCGAAACCGATCAATCCATAGAATAATAAAGCGTTCGGACCAAGACGATGGAGTTGGTTGACCCCTACCATCAAACTGGCCAACCCCAGGGAAGATAAAAGGGTCCCCCACCAATCGAAGTGGATCGTCTTTGTTCTCGGTTCGTCTTTTTTGAGATAAACCAGGGCCAAAATCAGTACCAGAAGACCCGTGGGTATGCGGACCCAAAAGATCGAACGCCAGTGCAACCAGCCCAATAAAACCCCCCCCAGGACCGGACCGGTAATCAACCCGGCCGAAACAGATACGGCCAACAAGCCCAACCCCAGCCCCCGTTCTTTTTCCGGAAAGGCCTCGGTGACGATAGCCGCCCCACAGGCCATGGACATAGCCGATCCCACGGCCTGGATCACCCTGAAAAAAATCAATTGAAAAATATTCTGGGACAGGGCGCAGAGGGCCAGACCCACAGTAAAAAAAAGGGACCCATAGAGATAAATCTTTTTCCGGCCCCAGAGGTCCCCCACGCGTCCCAGGATCAAGAGCAGGCTGGTGCTGGTCAGGATATAGGCCAGGGTTACCCAGACAATAGTCGTGATAGGAACCCCAAAGGTTTTGGTTAAAATGGGAAAAGAGATGTTGGTGATGCTGGCATCCATAGTCCCCATCATCGTTCCAAAGGCCACGGTTAACAGGGCCTTCCATTTATAGTTGTCGGATGGACGGGGCAATGGGGAGGCCGCCGGGGAAAGAGCTTCTTGTTGATTGGGCATAGGGGTCTTTTTCGTTTTTCTCAGCGAAAGTCTGATCAGTGGAGATTCACGAGATCTTGAAAACCTCTCGCGGTTATTGCCATGCCGGTTTTAACATTTGAATGATCTCCTCCGGGTAGGCCATACACAGGGTTTCATTATATAGATTACGCAAAGCCCCGATATCCGGCGTGCCCAGTTTCTGGTTGAAAAACGTCCGGGGAGAAAAAAGCAGATGGAAACGAAAGTGTTCATCGTTTCGGGTGCCGGTAAAAAAATTCATATTGAAACTGTAAACACCCATTTGATCGTATGCCCTGATTACCCTGGAAAGGCCCAAGGCCAAATCCCAAAGGTCCTGCCCGGTCAGCTCCAGGGTGGAACGGACATCCTCCACGACCGCCAGCACGTCTCCGGCGACTCCGATGGGGGCGAAGGCGGTCAACCAATGGCTGCGGCCGATTTTCCCCAGATAGCGTTCAGCGGATTGTTTCTCGGATTCGACAAGGTCATCCCAAAAGTTGGATCCCTGGCGGTTGTAATAGGTTTGGGAGGCCTCTAATTCCTGCCTCATCAGATTGGGGGCCGAGGAGGTGGCAAAGACCTGAAGGTGGGGATGAATAAGGGAACTGCCGGCCGGCGGCATGTAATTCCAGTTGATCAGGTGATACACCGATTCCGGATGACCGGAAGCTTCCACGCGAAAGAAAAAATCCAAAGCCAAACCAAAAGCTGAACTAACCAGGTCCGGATCAATAGAAGCCATGGGAAGAAAATGGCGGGAACCGAAGGTGGCCACAGCTCCGATGCCGTCATAGGGGGCTATATTGGGAAAGAGTACCATGTCTTCCTTTTGCAGACGGCCTTCGGGGATCAGTTCCCCGGGGAAACAGGGGGTCACCTTCAAGACCTTGTCGCCGCAAAAAGGGCACCAGGCATCGGTTCCGGCGACCAGGGCCTCGAAATCCGGTTTTTCCCACTTGAGCTGCATAAAATGACAGATCCTGGCCGTCCGTCCGGTCAAAGGATCGACGCGGATCTCACTGGGAATGCGCTGCTCGGTCATACCTCTTTGGGCATCGAGCATGATCGTCTCTTTTTTTATGACTTCGAACTTCATAGTCCCCCTCCTCTTTGGAAGACAATTTCTCCATCGATAATGGTCAGTTCCACAGGAATGGCTGGCCATTCATCCTCAGGGATAGAAAAAAGATCTTTTTCGAAAATGGTGATATCGGCCCTTTTCCCAACGGTAAGGGAGCCCAACTCGCTTTCGCGTCTGGAGGTCCAGGCTGGAATTCGGGTAAAGGCCGTAACCGCTTCCGGAAGGGAAAGCCGCTCCTGCGGGAACCATCCCCCGGCAGGTTCTCCCTGGGGAGTCTGGCGGGTTACAGCGGCATGCAACCCCAGGATAGGGTCGATATGGTCGAAGGGGGCGTCGGAGCCGAATTGAAGCGGGATCCCTGAATCCAACAAGGTCTTCCAGGCATAGGCCCGCCGGCTGCGGTCAACCCCCCATTTTTCTTCGGCCAGCCTCCAATCCGTGGCTGTAAAAACCGGCTGAACCGAAGCGGTCAGCCCCAGATCCCGAAAAAGGGGAAGCTCCCCGGCCCGGTGAAGCTGCACATGCTCAAGCCGGTCCCTCTTCTCCCCTGGTTTGATACCCGCTTTGGCCCTGGCCCCGGCAATGGCCTGAAGGCAGTTGGAAACGGCCCGGTCTCCGATCGCGTGAATGGCCACTTCCCCTCCCCAGGCATACGTTTGTTGAATCTGTTCCTGGAGGGCTTCAATGGAGAAGGTAGCCAGTCCTCTATTGGAAGGATCATCTTGATAAGGTTCATGGAGCAGGGCCGTTCCCGAACCGAGTGATCCGTCGGCAAATAATTTCATGTGCCCTACCCACAAACGGCCGCTTCCGTAACCGGGATGGATCCCTTTTTCTTTGAGTTCCTCAATCTCCTGGGGGCGAAGGAGATGATAAATCCGGATCTTAAGCTTTTCTTCCCGGTCCAGGTCGGACAGGGCTTCATATTGCGGAAGCATTTCACAGGTGTGGATCCCGGTCAGCCCGGTTTTGACGGCCTCGGCCTGCGCGGCCAGGGCCGCTTTTTTCCAGTCTTCTCCGGAACTCCTGGGCATAAATTTTCTGAACAGACCTATAGCCTCCCGCAGGATCCCGGTCGGTTCGCCGCTGACCGGGTCTCTTTCAATTTTTCCGATGGACGGATCCGGTGAATCTTTTTTAATACCGGCCTGCTTTAATGCCAAAGAGTTTACCCAAATCGTGTGTCCATCAGCCCTGATCATCATCATCGGATTTTCCTGGGCCAGATCGTCCAGATCCAAGCGGAAAGGTTCCCGCTTTTCTTGCCATTGATGTTGATTCCACCCCCGGCCGACAATCCATTCGCCGGGAGCATAGGAGGAAACAAGATTCCTGATCTTTTTCCGGCATTCATCCAATGAAGTACAGGTTTTCAGGTTCACCATGGCCAGGTTCTGGCCGAAGAAACAGAAATGGGCATGGCTGTCTATCAGTCCGGGGAGCAAAAGGCGGCCGGGCAGATCCAGGCTTTTGATACGGGCGGAGCAAAGTCGTTTTATTTCCTGATTTGTTCCCAGGGCCTCGATTTTTCCATCTTTGATGGCAAGCGCTTCAGTCCAGGGCGATCGGGGATCTCCGGTAAAAATTCTGGCGGAAAAAATGGCAAGATCCATGGTCAGTAATCCCTATATTCGGAAAAGGATTTTAGAGTTCAGATTTTCGTTTTTCAGGGAGTATAAGATAGAGAGAAAAGGAGAGTCAAGGTTAAAACCAGAGGGGTAACCCTACTCCATATTTTCCCTGACCACCCTTTCCAGATTGCCGCCCATAAAGGCCTGGATTTCTTTCCGGGTAAAACCTGCTTCTTCCAGGGCCTCAATCAGTTTGGGAAGATCAAGAATATTCCGATACCCCTCGATGGTTTTCGGCAGCCGTCCTCCACCATCGGTCCCCAGGGCCACGTGGGCGAGGCCCAGGCGGGTTTTCAGGGTTGAAATCTCTGAGGCCCAATCCTTCAGGGTTTCCCTTCCGGGAAAAGCAAAGGGCCAGGTGCAGATCAATCCGCCCCTTTCCGCAATTCCTTTCATCTCCGGCCAGGAGCGCAGGCGCCCGGATGGCTCTTCCCCCGTGGCTGGGCTGGTATGGGAATCCAAAACCGGTTTTGAGGACAAAGCACAAACATCCTTTAAAGTATTTCCTCCGGCATGGGCCAGGTCGATAAGCATACCAAGCTGGTTCATCCGCCTCACCAGTTGTCGCCCGAAGGAGGTCAGACCCTGGTCGTTGTTCAAGGCCCGCTGGTGGCCTCCTATCTCGTTGGTCCGGTCATGCATAAGGGTGATGATCCGTACGGCATATGCGTCAAAAAAATAATCCAGATTCTTCAAATGGCCTTCCAGTGCGTCGCCGCCTTCAATCCCGACTATGGCCCCCAGATCTCCTTTTTTAAGTTGATCAAGATCCGCTTTTGTGCGGATGAGTCTGATTTCCCCTTCCCTGGCCCAGCGAAGCACCTGATCCAATTGTCGGGCCGTATCGAATAGGGGGGTGCCTTGCTCAAAACGGGATCTGGATGGGTAGGTCCGATCCCCAACCGCCGCGAAAACACAGACCTTCATCCCCATCGATTTCATCATAGCTATGGTCGGGGTGGTGGGATCCGGCTGGCCGCTGAAAAAGCTGTGAGGATGGGCATGGGCGTCCCAAAGGGACATCCCTTCGATCGGCTTACGAAATGCCGGTGAACGTTCCCCAGCCGCCGACAGGAGATCGGGACTCAAACCCCAGGCCAATCCACCGGTCACCCCTGCTTTTATGAAATCTCTTCTCTTCATAACGAACCCCATAACCTCATTTATAGGCAGGAAGGACAAAAGAAAGATGACGATTTATCCGGTTTGTGTATGCAGGAAGATCGGGCCCTCTTTCGGAAACGAAAGCCCCTCTTCGAGAACAGCAGCGATTTCCAGGAGCTGATATTCATGATAAGGTGCGGCAATAATCTGAACGGACACCGGCAGCCCATCCTCGGTCAATCCGCTGGGCAGGGCCAGGCTGGGAAAACCCAGTAGATTGATCGGCCCGTTAAAACGGGCAACGAGGAGATCCGGCGGCTCTCCAACCCGGGAGGCCGGGTTGGGTGTCGTAGGCAAAATTATGGCATCCACTCTCTGGAAAAGCTTTTTGGCTTCCTGCACCAGTTTGGCGCGAATCCGCTGGGCCCGGATATAATCCACGGCACTGATAAGATGACCCTGCTCCAAAAAAATCCTGACATCGTCCCCGAAACCGGTCGGATTCTCAGCCAGGCGTTCCCGGTGAATCTCACTGGCCTTTCCTAAAGTGAGAACGAAAGCGGTACTGATGGCAACATCAAAATCCGGGATGGTTTCTTCGACAACATCGGCCCCCTGTTCCCGGAGTATAGCAGTGGACTTGAGATACCCGGACCAGACGGCTTTATGACAGGCATTTTTCTGAACCAGGGAAGGGAGCAATACGATCTTAATCTCTTTTAATTTCTTTTTCCCCAGAGCAAGGACTTTTCCTCCCCTTCTGATTTTATTCAACCGTCGCTGTTCTTCAGGGGTCAGCAGGGCTTTAAAGAAAAATTCTGCATCGGAAACACTTCTGACCATTGGGCCGACATGATCGAGGGTATATCCCAGGGGGAAGATTCCATCAGTCGGTAGCAGGCCATAAGTAGGTTTAAGCCCCACGATGCCGCACATGGCGCTTGGGGCGCGAATGGACCCCAGGGTATCGGTCCCCAAGGCTCCGGGGACTATACCGGCAGCCACGGCCGCTGCGCTTCCACCCGAGGAACCGCCGGGGATGTAATCGGGATTCCAGGGATTGCGGCAGATCCCGAAATGGGGATTGGAGGAGGTCCCTCCCCAGGCGAATTCATGGAGGTTGGTCTTCCCAAAGCAAATAGCCCCGGCTTTTTTAAGTCGTTGAATGATGGGGGCGTCTTTTTCAGCAGCCGGGGCGGTTCTAAAAAAAGAGGAGCCCTGGGTAGTTATTTCTCCGGCCACATCGATCAGGTCTTTTACGGCAATGGGGATTCCCCACAGTTGCCCCGGTCGATCCGGTCTGCTGGTATCCATTTGTCGGGCCTGTGCCAGGACTTTCTCTTTATCCAGAGAAATAAAGGCCTTTAAGCGGTCATTAAAGGCCTCATATCTTTTCAGGCAGCTTTCCACGATTTCGACGGATTTCAGTTCCCCCTTTTTCATGAGCCGGCACATTTCTGCCAGATGGAGGGTAGCGGGGTCGGTCATGGCTTCACCTCTTTCCAGCCGAAGTCGGGGGCATCCTCTGGCCTGTATCCGGAGACATCAATGCGGAATAACAGGGTCCGGATAAACTGGACCATATCCAAAGGCCCGCCGCTTTGGGCCATCTTTTCCGCCCGCTCCGGATCGATCTTTAGTCCGTTCTTTTCTCCAAGCGACAAAAGGAACTCCTTCTTTTCCATAACCATGCACTCCTTTTCCAATAATTGAATTTTATCAAACCGCTTCTCATAATACAAGCCTCTCTCTACCCCCCACCTGGTCAGAATGGGTTTCCCTCGGAGAGACCATGGCCCATATCGATTACCTGGCCGCCGAAGGAAAGATCCAAAGAAGGGAGGAAAAGGGGCGCTTCCTGTTTTCTCTAAGCTAAAACTCTGGCGTACTCCTTAGTTCTCAACCCGGCAACCGATGGAGATGACTTCCCCGCAGCCTTTTTCGATACGGGTCTGGAAGTTCGGATTTCCTTTAACCTGATCCAGACCGGTATAGGGGAGGTTCCTTTGTATTCATTGGATAGAATCTTTTTTTGGCTTTTTATTTTGAATTTTGATAAAATAACACCGAACAATATACGCTCAGCGCTGAACGTTCCCTCTTTTAATTCCTCGTTTGAGCTCCGGCATGCCTATCGGGCTATGAGCTTTGAGGTGTCAATATTTTGTGAAGTTACTATTTCATTAATTGTTGATATTGGAAATATAGGGTCCCCCAATTTTCGACCAGACAAACACAATAGACCAAATAGACCAAACAGGTCTGGGGGTCAGGTCTATTTTCTTGACATTCAACGAAATTTCCGACCTGGATTATTTGCAACTCCTGCCGCCGGTTTTTCGTTGTATAAATAATTTCAGGGTAAGTAACAGCCTGCCGGGGGGGCTAAATGAATTATTATGATATGGTGATCGTGGGTACGGGCCTGCCGGGGGGGCTCGGCCGCCCGCGAACTGGTCAAGAGCGGCCGGGCTCGAAGATGCGGGACTTAACCTTTAAGATTCCCTTCATAGAGGGTCCGACGTTCTGGCCCCATGGCTCCCCGCCGCTTTTCGGCATCTCCGG
>JBFMBU010000066.1:0-30872 GCA_040755035.1 Thermodesulfobacteriota bacterium | reverse complement strand
AGATGGGACGTTGGAACATCTTGGCCAGCACCTCTTGAACCAGCGGGGTTCGGGTTGATCCGCCCACCAGGATGATTTTACCGATATCTTCCGGGACCAGATGGGCCTCACGGAGGGCCTCCTCCACCTTCTCCAGGGTTTTTTGAATATAATCCCGGATCATCTCTTCATATTCGCTCCTTTGGACCTCAAGATCCAGGTTGACCGGTTTCCCGCTGACAGTGGCCACGGCTACCTCTTTAACCGGAGCATAAGGCTGATCGGAAAGGGCGATCTTGGTCTTTTCAGCGATTTCCTTTAAACGAACCGAAACAGACCGTTGATGGGCGGACAAGTCCAGGCCGGTTTCTCCCTTCAAATGACGCAGGAAAAAATCCACCAGCCTTTGATCAAAGTCATCCCCTCCCAGGGCCGTATCCCCGCAGGAGGCCAAGACTTCCTTGATCTCTCCTTTAATCTCTAATATAGAGACATCGAAGGTCCCTCCCCCCAGGTCATAGACCAGGAGATAAGGGCTGTCCCCTGCAGCCAGGGAAGAAAAATCATAAATCAGGGAGGCGGCTGTCGGTTCATTGATGATCCGGGTCACTTCCAGACCGGCCAGTTCCCCGGCCCTGATCGTGGCCCTTCTCTGGGCATCGTTAAAATAAGCGGGGACGGTGATGACCACCCGGGTGATCTTTTCCCCGATGTATTCCTGACCTTTTTCCACCAGATAGCGGATGATGAAAGAGGATAGTTCTTCCGGGGAACAGGTTCGCTCTCCCAGGGGTATTGGCAGGTCTTTTCCCATCAGCCGTTTGATTGAAAACACCGTTTGCTCGGGAAAGGCCGCCTGGCGATTTTTGGCCTGCCTGCCGACCAGAATCGTGTTTCCGGTTTCATCCAGGCTGACCACAGAGGGGATGATCGGGTCTCCTTCTTCCACGGGGATAGCCACGGCCTTGCCCTGGTCCAGATAGGCAATACAGGAATTGGTCGTCCCCAAATCAATACCGCACAAAATATCTTTCATGGAAATCCTTTCAGGATGCTCGATGACTATTTATAACCTTTTTCTTATTGTTCGATGATCGCCTTGGCGGCCTTAACCACTTTTCCCTGGATCAGGTAGCCGGGAAGGAGCACTTCCTTAACCCTGGGCAAACCGCTGCTTCCGGAATCGGAATGGGTCTCAATGGCCTCATAGAGACGCGGATCATAGAGCCCGCCTTCTCCGCGGATGACCGTTGCTTCCCAGGAATCAAGGACGGACTCCAGCCGTTCCCAGACCATTTCAAAGGCCTGGCTTTGCGCTTCATACAGGGCGGACTCCTGCTTTAAGGATTTTTCCAAATGGAAAAAGGCCTCGGAAATCTCCAACAGCCTTTTAGCCGTCCTCTCCTTTTCCGATTGATTTTCCTGAAGGCCCTTTTTCAGGACCTCTAACTGAAGCCCTTGTCGGCGGATTATTTTTTTAAGGTCTTTCAATTCCTCAATAACTTCAGATTTAATCTCTTCCAAAGCGTTTTCGACAACCTGTTCCCGGTCTTTTTTTTTAAAAAAATTCAAAATCATGGGAGCGTCAAACCTTATCCCTTTCTTGGTTTCCTTTCTCATATCAGCTTTTTCGAGATCCTGTCAATCACCCTTTTCCCCTGGTAAAAATCAATTTTTAATCCTTTCCTGGGCATTGCGCCCTTCCCTTTGGGCTTCCCTTAGGCCCTGAAGAAAAGCCTGTTCGCTGATTCCTCCCGGATACTCCAGATGAATAGGGGAAAGGTCAAAGTGATCGGCTGCCTTTTGAAATCGGACGCAGAGAATATTGGATAATTCCTTTTGATCGGCACCGCCAAAAAAGTGGATTTGAAACGTTCGATTGCTGATTTTGATTCGGGAAAAGGCCTTCAACTTGTTTTTTTCTTCTACATAAATGACAGCCAGCCAATCTACCCCTTTCCCTTTAAGCACAAAACATTCTAATATCAGATCTTCCTTTCTTTCCATGTCCCCTCCTTGAGGGAGAGGAAGTCCAAAAAAAACCCCGGCCAAGCAATCGCCGGCCGGGGAAAATATTTTTGACCCCTCTCACCGGTCTTTACCTCGAAGACACCTTCGTGAGGAGATCCAGGCAGGTCTCCTGGCTCGTGGATTTTCCTCCCCCTAACCTTCCCATTCCCTTTACGACGGAACAGTGGCTGTTTCAGGGATCGTACCCACTTACAGTGGCGGGACCGCGCCGGTCTTTCACCGGCTTCCCTCTTCGCTCCCTTATGGGGAGCACCTGAATCTATTTACTTTTTATCAAATAATTTTAAAAATTCCAATAAAATATTCTAAACAAAGAAAATAAAGATTCTTTGTCAAGTTGCCTTTAAAGAAACCGTTTACTCATAAGGCTATCTGATCAGGTCAGGGCGTTATGGTCTGCCCTCCGCCGACGGTGATGGCATATCCGGTCATGAAGGAGGCTTCCCCGGAACAGAGGTAGAGCACGGCCCCGGCAATTTCTTCGGGTGTCCCGAAGCGGCCCATGGGCACGGTAGAAAGATAAGCCTCCCGCATGGGCGGGCGCTCGGTGAAACCCTGCTCCAGCATAGGGGTCAGGATCGGGCCGGGACAAACGGCATTGATCCGGATGTTTTTGGTGGCGTATTCGGCAGCCGCGGATTTGGTCAGCCCCAGGACGCCGTGTTTGCTGGCGCTGTAAATGGCCCCCCCCGGCGAACCGCTGATCCCGGCGGTCGAGGCGGTGTTGACGATCGCCCCCCCGCCCTGGTGGAGCATCTGATTGATTTCCTCTTTCATACACATCCAAACGCCTTTGAGATTGGTGTTGATGATCAGGTCGAAATTTTCCGGGGTTTGTTTGGCCAGGCGATTCAGCGGACCGCCTACTCCGGCGTTATTAAAGGCCAGGTCCAGCCGTCCATAACGATCAACGACGGCTTTGATCATTGCTGCCACTTCTTCCGGCCTGGAAACATCAGTCCGGATGAAAAGGGCCTCGGCCCCTAATTTTTGAATTTCCTGAACCGCTTCCTGTCCGAGGTTTTCCCGACGGGCGGCAACGATCACCTTGGCCCCTTCTTTGGCAAAGGCCAGGGCGGTTGCTTTCCCGATTCCGGAATTGCCCCCGGTGACCAAAGCCACCTTGTTTTCAAATCGTTTCATTTTTATCCTCCTGGTTGAGATTTATTATATGAAAAAACACGATATTTTTAAAACTCTTCCTTCCCTTTTTCCTCCAGCGGTGCATATTTCTGCTGCAAATCCGGATCACGCCTGATGTGAAAGATGGTATGGCGGTAGCTGAAGTATATCACCCTGATCATTCCTACCGAAAAGAGTATGGCAAATAATCCTTTCTGCCAGTTGCCTACCTCCTTCAGGTCTCTCCATAAAGCCAGGGGGACATAGGTCAAGGCCAGCAGCAGGGCGATAATAAGGCCTATGGACATCAGAGAAAAAGGCCAGGCGGTTCTGCCCCGCCCACGGTCGACGATATCCTCAACTTCCTCCTTGGAAAAACTCTCCCATCGGGCCAGGTGGGGAGAGAGAAGGATTCCTCCCAGGAAGCCGCCGGTGATCATGGAAAAATAGAAATATCCGGGAAGGATCCAAAAAAAAGAACGGTTTTGGTTGAAATCTTTAAAAATCAGCAAATAAATTAAAAAAGGATAAAGGGCCAGCACCAGCCAATCAAACCTGGACCGACCGTCTTTTTTATGGGCGATCTGCAAGGCCGAAGCGGCTACGAGATAAAAGATACCGGCAAAAACGAGTCCAAACACGGACAAGAGAGAAGAGGGATCGAAGCCGCTGAAATAGAGGCTGATGATCCCCATGAAAAAGAAATAAAGAATGAATAGAAAACGAATCGAATTATCCATGTTTTGGAGATAAGTATTGTCACAAAAAGGGGTGGAGTACAAGCAAAGATATTCCTCCAGGATTCATTCAACACTTCCCCATTGACTTTATCCTGTTACCGAATCATAATTATTTTTTTTAGAAACTTTCGAACAGAATTTTACGCAATTTGGATAGAATTTATTCTAAAACGGGGAGTTTACCCGGACCGATTGAGGAATTATTGGATTTCCTAATTAGGTTCCGGCTGGTCCGGGTTGGGAGAATAGAAGAAAAGTCGAGGGAAACGAGGAACGTTAACCAAAAAGGACCTATCAAGCTTGCGTTATTACTTTTCCTTTATGTTGTTCTATGTGGGGGAGGATGTAACATGCAAAACCACTTTCTATATTTTCCCAGTCCCAACCCGCCGTCGGCGGGGGATTTGTCGGCTGAGGGTTTAACGCTATGGCAGCAAACTTCAAGCGATTACCGGGGATTGATCGCTACGCGGGAAGGACTACCCCCAAATGGGACTATTGTTCTTTTTCATGGGAATGGCGGTACCGCTCTGGACCGGACCTTTTATCTTTCGCCCCTTGGTAGCCTGGGTTTCCGGGTTATCTTAGCTGAATATCCCAAATATGGAGGCCGTCCCGGCCAGGTGGGGGAAAAGCCCTTTGTCGCCGATGGGCTGGAAACGGTTCGTTTGGCTTATGAGCATTACGGGGAACCCCTTTATCTGTTGGGGGAGTCGTTGGGTTGCGGTGTTGCCGCAGCGGTAAGCAAACAGGCCACGAATCCCATTGCCGGTATCATCCTCATCACCCCCTGGGATACGCTGGTCGCGGTGGCCAAATCCTTGTTTCCTTTTTTGCCCGTGTCCTGGCTCCTGACCGATAAGTATGACAGTATCGGCAATCTTCAATCGTTTAAGGGAAACATTTCAGTAGTGGGCGCCGAACGCGATGAAATCCTGCCCGTACAGCATGCTCAAAATTTATACCAATCTCTGCCTGAAGGAAAAAAGCGGATGTGGGTCATCAAAGGGGCGGGTCATAACGACTGGCCGGCTTACGCTGAGCCGTCTTTGTGGAAAGAAATGACCGATTTCGTCAAAATCGGCAAATAGAAGGCGGAAACCGGTGAAAGGCTTTCTTCTAACCACCACACCTGGTTACTCAGAATGGAGAGGAACAAATGCATAACGGAAAGACCCTGGCCCTGATCGGTCCTGACGGACGCCCCCGTTTCGGTCTTTATCCTCAACCCCTGGAAAGGCTCAACCTGGAGGATTTTCGTCCTTACGGGATTGAAAACCCCGGCCCCTTAAACAAGAGATGGGTATTGAACTATCGGATTAAACGATGGGAATACCTGGGACTCTGCAACAATGATCTCATTTTCGGTCTCGCTGTCATCCGTCTCGGTTATATGTGCAACCTCTTCGCCTATCTCTTTGAACGCCAAGGTGGTCGGTTAAGCGAACACAATATCCTTACCCCCGGGGGAGGGGCGGCCCGTTTTGGGGGAAATTCTGTCAGCGGAGAAATCGTTTTCCAAAAGGGGGAAACAAAGGTCCGCATGGTCAGTGATCCGGAGACCATAAGGGTTGAAGGCACTATAAAAGGGGGCCTTTTATTGGATCTCTCCTTCCGCAAGCTGGAAGAACCCCTGATCTCCCTGACCCGGGTGGGCTTAAAGGGATTCAACTATACCCATAAGGAAGCCGGGCTGCCCGTAAAGGGGAAAATAAATCATCCCCGGGGGACCTGGGATATCAAAGAAGATCAATCTTTCGGTGTCCGAGATTATACTCTGGGTTATCTCGCCCGCCAGACCTTCTGGAACTGGGCCTCCGGCGGCGGAAGGGATCGGGAGGGCAATCGGGTCGGCTTCAATCTGGTTCAGGGGGTCAATGAAACGGGGTTTACGGAAAATGCTTTCTGGATCAACGGCCGGCGGATCAAGGTCGATGTGGTCGATTTCCGCTATGACGACCGGGACCTGATGAAACCCTGGGAAATCGAATCCAACGACGGTCGGGTCCGGCTCCGCTTCCTGCCGCAGGGCTGCCGTTCAGCCCGTACCAATACCGGTCTCGTGGTCAGCAAGTTCCATCAGCCCTTCGGCCGCTTTGATGGGACCTTAAAGGAGGGGGATAGAACCTACACCTTTCAGGAGGTCTTCGGTTTTACGGAAGAGCATTACGCCAAGTGGTAAGAGCCTCGAGGAAAGAGATGGAGAAGGGTAAAAAAAATAGCGTACTAAAGAAGGCATGTCTTTTTCTGAATTAAAGAACAACTGGAACCGACTGGGAAAGAAGGACCCTCTCTGGGCGGTGTTATCCGATCCGTCCAAAAAAAACGGTCGGTGGGACAGGGAAGCTTTTTTTGCCACCGGCTCGCAGGAAGTAATGCGGGTTTTTTCCCTCCTGGATCGGTTGCAACGACCTCAAAGGTATGAAAGGGTCCTTGATTTCGGCTGCGGGGTCGGCCGGCTGGCCTGGCCTTTTTTGAACCGGTTTTCCGGCTACAGCGGGGTGGACATTTCCCCCTCCATGATCAGGCTGGCCCGAAGATGGAACCGCCACCTTGAGAAGGCAGTTTTTTTTCTTAATGACCGGCCGGACCTCTCTCTTTTTGAATCCGATGTTTTTGACCTGATCTACTGCAATCTGGTCCTGCAACATATGGAGCCTCAATACAGTATAAAGTATATTGAGGAATTCGTGCGCATAGTGAAACCGGAAGGGCTGATTATCTTCCAGATCCCCGCCTTCAAGAAAACCGAGATCGGGGACCTGCCCGGCTGCACCCGGATTGAACAGAATTTAGCGGATGAAGCTTTTCAGGCCTCCTTAAAAGTCAACGGATTTGACGGAATATTCAGGGAAAAGGTCTGTCGTGAGCTTTCGGTAACCGTGACCAATCAGAGCAATCACCTTTGGCCCGCCCTGGGAGGAAAAGACGGGAGTTATTGGATCCGACTTGGAAATCATTGGTTGTTTCCAAGCGGAAAGATGATTTCCCTTGAAGACGGGAGGAGTTTTTTACCGAAGGACCTTGGACCCAATGAGGCCCTGGATATTCCTTTGACCGTCGTTCCGCCTCCCTTTGCCGGAAAATATCTGCTGGAAATAGAAATGGTCCAGGAGGGGAATGTCTGGTTCAGTGAAAAAGGGCAACCGCCGCTTCGCCTGGAGGTGGAGGTAGAGGGATCAAAAGATTTCCTGCGATCCTGGCTTTGGAGGACAAATCTTTACCTTGGTCCGCACCTCAAAGGGGTCCTCCGTCGTTTACGAAAACAGAGATACGAACAGGAGAAATCGAAACAGGATGATTTTGAAATGCATGGGATGTCCCGGGAAGAAGTGCTGCAAATACTCAGTGATAATAACTCGGAAGCTATTGAAATCCAGACCGATCAAAATGCCGGCGGGTACTGGACCAGCCATACCTATCTGGTAAAGAAAACCAGATAGCAAGAATAGGTTTAGGGGGTTTATCATAGGAAATTTGAAGTCCGGAGAACCGCTTTCGAGTGCGGTTCCTCCGGTTTCTTCTCGGCGTTAATTTCTTTTTCTATTTTTCAATCGGATAGCCGGCATCAACCCAGGCTTTGTAATTTCCTTTCAGTCGGTAAACCTTTGTAAATCCGGCATCAACCAACTTCTTGGCACCCTGGATAGAAACACTGTCCACATGGCAATAGACCAGGTAGGGCTTGTTTTTATCCAGCTTGGGAATAGCCTTATCCAGGGACCCATCTCCAATATAATAGTGAACGGCTTTGGGCAAATGCCCCTTGGCATAAGCGGGAGAAACATCAATAATAGTAAGATCAGGGGTTTTTTCGATTAAGGCCTTTGCTTCCGCCGGGGTTACTTCCTTATAAGACATTTTTTCCGCCGAAAAGACCTGCCCCGAACCGAGGGCCATAATCAAGACCGCCAAACTTAACATCAACGCCATTCTTCTCTTCATAATCTTTCCTCCTGTTCGTTATTTATTACTGCTTTACTATAGGGTTGCGGTTATCGACCTTCTCCAATTCCGAAAAAAAAACGGATCTCTCTTTGTCAAAAGGAGATCCAAATCAGATCTCAAACGGGCAAACAATTTTTTCTTTTTTAGGGATAATACTATAAAGATAAGAAAGATCTTGCTTAAGTCAAGACCTCGTGGGGTTAATCCGAGGTGGAGAGGGTCGTTCCCTTTTTTAGGTTACCTTTCGATTACGGTCGATCCAATACCCCCAGGCGATAAAAAGCCATTGCAGCAGACCGACATAGGCGATGGGTTTGACCTCAGGAGGTGGGGGGCCGAATAGATTGGCACTATAAATTATCGCCAGAAGAACAACTAAGATCCATAAAGCCCAATGGCCGGTTTTATTTTTGGCTCTGGTGGCCTTCAGATACAGATAAACGCCAAATAAAAATAATCCCCCTTCCACGATTAAGGTCCCGATCAGCGAATTCCACAAACCAAGTCCCACTTTGATATCCGAACCGGGAAACAGGGGCAGATCCGGACGGTGTGTAAACCAGTCTAAAATCCAATGGCTGACCACCAGAACTCCGAGCACCAAAGCCGATTTCAGGTTCCTTTTTATGAAAAAATAGAGGCCCCCGATCAAAACTCCCCAGAGAATAACCGCCACTAATCCGTGCGAGATGGGATAATGGATAAAATTCAAAGGGGTAACTTGAGTATTGCCGGGTTCGATCATAACCTGTTCCCAGCCCAATAAGAGCAGGATGGGCCAAAGCAGGTCGATGAACTGAGAAGCCAGAAACAAGGTGCCTAAGGAGGGTTGGGGGGTGATTTTTTTAGCTGCAAAACCAAGGGCGAAATGACCGATGAACATGGCGCTCTCCCTTCCTTTTTTTATTTTACAGACAAGGACTGGTTTTTCAGGTAATCCTCCAGGATCCCGACATGGCGGTTTTCTTCCTCGATAATTTGTTCAAGCTGTTTCAGGATTTTTTCATCCTGGATAAAGGCGCCCAGCATTTCATAGAAGAGAATGGTGTCTTTTTCAAATTCAACCGACAGGGCCAGGAGCTGGTCGAGGTCTTCGATTTTGGAGAAATCCGCCTCATCAACAGAAAAGGCCTGATCCCCCAGCACCCCTTCCAGGATTCCTCCTGCCATTTCTTCCATTTTGGGATCCTGTTTATCCCCGTCAACGGATTCTTTTATGCGGGGGAACCATTTTTCATGCTCGGCCTCTTCATCGGCCAGCCAGCCCAGGGTGGAAGCCAGAAAGGGATCGGACACCTCCTGCTGGGCCTTACGATAGGCCTTTTCCCCGTTCCGTTCGATCCGCACCGCCAGATCAATAATTTCCCCCAAGGTGAACATACAGTTCCTTTATCCGTTGCTGTTTAAAATCGGTGGCCTACCTTAACAGCCCTCCATGGCCTTCCTGAACTTGCCTATGGTTTCCCGGTAATCTTGGGTATGAAAGACCGCCGAGCCGGCGACGAGTATATCCGCCCCGGCCCGACAGACCAGGGCGGCATTATCCGGGGTGATCCCGCCGTCGATTTGGATATCCACGGTCAACTTCCGGTCGCTGATCATTTGTTTGAGGGTTTGAATCTTTTTCACGGCAGCGGGGATGAACTTCTGCCCGCCGAACCCGGGGTTGACGCTCATGATCAGGGCCATGTCCACCTCCGGCAGGATTTCCTCCAGAAAAGAAACCGGGGTCGATGGATTGATGACCACAGCCGGTTTGACCCCCAGTTCCCGGATCAGGGAAACCGAGCGGTGCAGGTGAGGGCAGGTTTCCCAGTGTACGGTCAGGTAATCGGCCCCGGCCTTGGAGAATTCCGGGATAAAGCGGTCCGGATTTTCGATCATCAGGTGGACATCCAGAGGGAGTTGGGTGATTTTGCGCACGGCCTCGACCACCACCGGCCCGATGGTGATGTTAGGCACGAAATGACCGTCCATGACATCGATATGGATATAATCGGCCCCGGCCGCTTCCACGGCCTGGACTTCTTCTTTCAGCCTGCCGAAATCAGCGGACAGAATAGAAGGTGCGAGAAGTTTTTTGGACATAAACACCTCAAAATATATATTTCAGATTTCGAATTTTGGATTGCGGAATTCATGACCTTTTTAAAACGGATTTTTACAAAAACCAAAAAATGGAGGTTCAGTTCTTTTTCAACCGGGCGGCGAAAAAACCGTCCAGATGATGGGCCGGGGGCCAGGTTTGATAACAACCCTGGCCGTCTGTAAGTCCTTGGGCCTCCCGGGGCAGAAAAGGAGAAACGTTCTCGAGGTGAAAACCCGGATTATCCCTTAAGAATTTTTGAACGACCTCCTGATTTTCCTCCCGGTTCAGTGTACAAGTGCAATAGACCAGAATCCCCTCTGATTTTAGCCATCCGGCGGCATTTTGCAAGAACTTGTTTTGCATCCCGGCCAGACGAGGGCCGTCCTCTGCTTTGAGCCGCCATTTCAAGTCCGGATTACGGTTGATAACCCCCCAGCCGGAACAGGGGGCGTCAACCAGAATCCGGTCAAAGAGGGGATCGGTCCGCGGAAATAAATCCTCCTTCAAGCCGTCCCCTGTCTTAACCTGAAGGATCGTGATCTCCATTCTGCGGGCGGTTTCTCTTAAAGCGGTTATCTTGCGGGGGTGGCGATCAAGGGCCACGAGCTTGCCCTGATTTTTCATCAACTCCGCCAGGTGGCTGGTTTTTCCGCCGGAGCCGGCGCAAAGGTCCAATATGGTTTCTCCTGGTTGAGGATCAAGAAGCGGAGCGATCATCTGAGAGGCCTCATCCTGGATCTGGAAGAACCCCTGGTTATAAAGACTAAAAGCCGTCAAAGGCCGTTCCGCTTCTTCAACCCGGATTCCTGCTGGAGAAAAGGGAGTGATTTCCACCTTCAGCGCTTTTGGCCTCAATTTTTCCAACAAATCCCGGCGGCTTATTTTAAGACCATTGGTCCGAAGGGTGAGGGGAGGGATCTCATTGTTGGACCGGCACAAGCCCTCGGTCATTTCCAACCCAAAATCCATAACCCATTTCTCAACCAGCCAGGCCGGATGGGAATAAACCACCGACAGATAACCCACCGGATCTTCTCGGGAAGGGAGTGAAAGTGTTTCCTGGTTCCGGATCAGTGTCCGCAGCACGGCGTTGACAAAGTTCCCGCTCCAGGGTTCCCGGCCTTCCTTGGCCAGCTTCACCGATTCGTTGACCGCCGCCGATACAGGGATGCGGGAAAGATGAAGTATTTGGAAAGCCCCCAATCTTAAAATAAAAAGGGTTGGCGAAGATATTTTTTTTATCGGCCTGCCGGAAAATTGTTGGATGATCCAGTCAAGCTTCCCCATCCAGCGCAGGACTCCAAAGACCAGTTGATAGGTCAGATTACGGTCTACGGGTCTTATTCCGGTATTTTTCGCCCACAGGTCCCTTAAGAGCTGATCCGGATAGGTTCCGGTCCGCTGCCAGGTCAACAGGACCTGAAGGGCTGAAGAACGGGCGATGGACATGAATCGGTCACCTTCCCAGGCGGTCGCCGGAACGGATGGAAATCCCCCTTATCAGTTCTTCAGAGGACAGCCGCCGATGTCCCTCCAACTGGGCCTCCAGGATAACCAGGCTGCCCTTTCCGGTCTGAATCCGGAGGCGACCTTCGGCAAGGGAATAGATAGTTCCCGGCGACTGGTGGGATTCATAGGGGTCTTTTCCGGTTTTGTGAATGATCAGACGTTTTCCCTGAAAAAAAGTAAAGGCACCGGGCCAGGGGAAAAGGCCTCTTATCCAACAGTCAATCTCGTAGGCGGGAAGATCCCAGCAAATTTCTCCCTGAGCCTTTTTCAAAGGAGGGGCATATACCGCCAGAGAGGAATCCTGGGGTTGGGGAACGAGGCTGCCTTTCCGCAGCAAAGGGAGGGTTTGGAGTAAAAGCCGGGCTCCCAGCGGCGAAAGCCGGTCATGGAGGTTCCTGGCTGTATCGCTATCCCGGACAGGTTCTTTTTCCTGCAAAAGGATGTCCCCTGTATCCAGGCCGGCATCGAGACGCATTGTGGTCACCCCGGTTTCTTTTTCCCCTTTGATAATGGCCCATTGGATAGGGGCCGCTCCCCGATATTTAGGCAGCAGGGAGGCATGGACATTAATCGCCCCCCAGATGGGGATTTCCAAAACCTTTTGCGGCAGGATCAAACCATAGGCCACAACGACGAGCAGATCCGGGTGCTGTTCCGCTAACTGATCCTGAATCAGGGGGTCTTTGAGGGTAAGGGGTTGAAAGACCGGCAGATGAGAAGAAAGGGCCAGTTCCTTCACCGGGGAAGGAGTCAGCTTTTTCCCCCGCCCTTTGGGGCGGTCCGGCTGGGTGTAAACTGAGACCACCTTTTCTCCGGCCTCGATCAGGCCTTTGAGAGAAGGACAGGCAAATTCCGGTGTGCCCATAAAGATAACACGGGAGAGGTTCATTCTTCCGGCTTTTTCATCTTTTTCTGCATCCTTTTTTTATAAAGGGCCCGTTTCAAGGCGCTGATCCGGTCGATAAACAGGACTCCGTCCAGGTGGTCGATTTCATGCTGTAGGACCGTGGCCAGAATGCCCTCGGCGCAGAGCTGGGTGGGACTGCCCTGGGCATCCAATCCTCGAACCGTTACCTTGGCCTTACGTTTAACCTCTGAATAATATTCCGGCACACTGAGACAGCCTTCTTCTATAGTCTGTTCACCTTCGCCTTCGATGATTTCCGGATTGATCAAAGCGGAAGGATTTCTACCCTCTTCCCTCGGGTTTAAATCAAAAACAATCAATCGTTTCAGTTCCCCCACCTGGGTGGCGGCCAGTCCGATCCCCGGCGCGTTATACATCGTTTCGGTCATGTCCTCGATCAATTTTTGGAGCGTAGGATCCACCGCCTCAACAGATGACGCTTTTTTCTGCAAAACCGGGTCGGGATATTTTCTTATTTCCAAGATAGACATAAGTAACCTGGATTCAAGGGTTCAAGGGGTCCAGGAATTTAAGGAAAACCTTTGCAAAAAAAACTCAATTCCTGGAACCCTTGAATTCATTTTTGTTGTTAATTTCTTATATCCTTTTACCTTCACTCTTCAGCCTGCTTTTATAACATATCCACCGGGTCCACATCCAGAAGAATCCTCACTTTTCTACCTTTAACCAGGTCTGTTTCCCGATCCCGGACCATAACCGCCGCTTGATGTAATACCCTGACATTTTCCCCTTTTAGCAACAACTGCCAGCGATACCAACCTTTTATTCTGGTAATGGGGGCCGGGACCGGTCCCAGGACCTCCAGAGTTGAGGCCCAGTGGTTTTTTCGTAATGCTTGCCTAAGAAATCGGCCCAGTTCCTCAGAAACCAAGCCCACCTCTTCCTCCTTGTGGCCCTGGATCAGGCAACATATCAGCCGAGAAAAAGGGGGATACTTCAAAGACCGTCGAAAGCGTATCTCCTGATTATAAAAACCCAGGTAATTATGTTGTTCGACATATTTAAAGATATAATGCTCGGGATTAAACGTTTGGATTAGAACCTGTCCGGGATGGAGAGCCCTTCCGGCCCGTCCGGCCACCTGGGCCAGGAGCTGATAAGTCCGTTCCCCGGCCCTGAAATCGGGCCAGTTCAAGGAGAGATCGGCGCAGAGCACTCCCACCAGGGTCACCAAGGGGAAGTCGTGTCCCTTGGTGATCATCTGAGTCCCGATGAGGATGTCGGTTTTTTGGTCCCTCAATTTCTTAAGGATTTCGAAATGGGATCGTTTGCGGCTCACGGTATCCCGGTCCATGCGGTCAATGGCGGCCTTGGGAAAAAGAAGCGCCAATTCCTGCTGGACCTTTTCCGTACCCAGACCCAGGGCCTTGATCCCCTCTTTATGACAGGATGGGCAGCGTTCCGGGAGGGGTTGACGAAAACCGCAGGTATGACAAAGAAGCTGTTTTTCCCGGGCATGATGGGTCAGGGTCAGGGAACAGTTGCGGCATTTTATTACAGCTCCGCAAAGGGTGCAGAGGATCAGGGTATCAAATCCCCGGCGGTTTAGAAACAACAGGGATTGCTTTCCTTCCTTCAGATTTTGGTCGATGGCCTCCAGCAGGGGGGGTGAGAACAAGGGAATTCGTCGACCGTGACGGAATTGTTTCATGTCCAGCAAACGAATATCCGGCAGGGCCTGGTCCCGTACCCTCTTCTTTATCCTCAGATAACCGATCTTTTTTTGCCGCCGGAGATAAAGAGTGGAGAGGGAAGGAGTGGCTGAACCCAGAACCACCAGGGCCGAGGCTAACCGGCCTCGAACCAAAGCCAGGTCCCGGGCGTTATAACGCAGACGTTCAGCCTGCTTGAAAGAGGGATCGTGTTCTTCATCGACGACGATCAGGCCCAGGTTGTCGAGGGGGGCGAAAACGGCTGAGCGGGTACCGATGACCACCGGACACATCCCTCCCTGGATTTTCCGCCACTGGTCTAAGCGTTCCCCTTCGCTCAGGCCGCTGTGAAGCAGGGCGATCTTTTCTCCGAATCGGAGGCGGAAACGGCCTTCGATCAAAGGTACCAGCCCGATTTCCGGAACCAGGATAAGGACTGAACGGCCCTGCTCAAGGGTTTCAGTCGCGGCCCTTATATATACCTCTGTTTTTCCCGAACCGGTGATCCCGTGCAGCAGCAGGCTTTCATAGGAGGTGGATTTCAGGGCTTCCCGGATCTGAACCAAGGCCTGCTCCTGCTCATCGTTCAAAAGAAAAGGTCCGTTCTCCTGAGCCAGGATTTCTCCGAAGGGGTCCCGCCAGCAAATTTGTTCTTTAAGTTGGATCAATCCCTTACGGCCGAGGGTATTTAAACGCCCTGCAGATAAAGGGAAATGGAGCCTCAGTTCCTTAAGGGGCAATGATGGATGGTCGGCCAGGAAATCAAAAAGGGGATGATCCTGGGTTTGGAAATTTTCTTTCTGAAAGTGATCTCCGGGATAAATCCATTTTTCTTTCAAAGGCCGGGCGGTTTCCTTTCTTAAGTCGGAAGTCTGTTGAATCCAACCCTGCTTTTCAAAATCTAAAAGGATTTTTTTCTCTTCCCCGGAGAATCGGGAAAAAGCCAGGCCCTTTGAAGGAACCAGGGCTTGGAGAATCCGTTTTTCTGTTCCCGCTAATTTTTCTTTCTGAAGGACCTGTTTACCCAGAGGTGTGATGATCACTTTTTGGAAATCAGAGACCGATAATCCGGGTGGCAGGGCTGTCTTCAAGACCTGGCCCAGGGGATGGAGGTAATAGTCGGCGATCCAGGAAAAGAAGGTAACCATAGCCCGAGAAAAAAGGGGCTGGGGGTCCAGGATGCGAAGGATGGATTTAATTTCCACATCGGAAGGAGGATTTTCGATCTTCTCCCAAAGAAAACCGGTAACCTGTTTTTTCTTCAGGTGCACCAGAACCCGCTGTCCAACACGGGGAGGTTGTTGGGAATCGTCCGGGACCTCATAGGTAAGGGGCTGATTCAGCGGTGGAACGATGATTTGAAAGAAAGACATATGGTTTTTTTATTGGGGGCCTGAAAATCCGCTGCCAACAAGCAAAGGTTTACTGTTAGGCGCTCTTAGTTGGTTCGCATCCGGAAATTGGAATCTCCGGATGGAGTCTAACTTTCATTCATTATATCCGATATTGAATGAATAAGAAGGAATTTTTTCCATTTGTATTTTATCCCCTGATCTGCTATATATGCGACAGAAGATAAATTTTAATTCCCTATCAGGTTGGAATAAGGACAAATTATCCTCCAGGATTCGATGCCCTTCGAATAAGGATCTGAATCCCTGCCTCCTTAGTTTATAAAATGTGGCTTTTCTTGGAACGACCGATTTCGAGAGAATGTTTTGAATTCGGTACTCTGATAAACAATAAACGGGCGATTAGCTCAGTTGGATAGAGCGTTGGTCTCCGGAACCAAAGGCCGTGGGTTCAAATCCCGCATCGCCCACCACTTTTTTCCCTTTAGAGAATTCTTCTCTGCTACCCTCGTTAAAATGAAAAAGAATGCCGGCTTTTCCGGGGAAATTCCTGTTAACAAGGACTACAGACTTTCCGGTTTTGAAAGGAGAACCACATGAGCCCTTTAAATCATATCCTGTCGCCCATTACCATAAAAAACCTGACCTTGACTAACCGGGTGGTTATGCCGCCTATGGGAACCAATCTGGGCAATGATGACGGGACGGTCAGCGCAGCCAATCTGGCTTATCTTAAGCGCCGTGCCCAGGGCCAGCCGGGCCTGATCATCACCGAAATCACCGCCGCCCACCCCATGGGGATGGCCAGCCCCAATCAACTGGGGGCCTATGATGATCGGTTTATAGCGGGATTGCAGGAAATGGTCACCACAACCCACGAGGCCGGCACCAAAATCGCCATGCAGATCCATCATGCCGGAAGAGAGAGTCTTTTTATGTTGGAGCAGGGGAAAGCGGTTGCGCCATCGGCAATCCCCAGTATTGTTTTCAGAAGGACACCGCGGGAAATGACCCAGGAGGATATCCAGGAAGTCATCCTCGCCTTCGGGGCGGCGGCAGCCCGGGCCAGGGAAGCCGGCTTTGACGCCGTAGAGATTCACGCTGCCCATGGATATTTATTAACCCAGTTTCTGTCGGCCATCTCCAACAGAAGGACCGACCACTACGGCGGGGAAACCCTGAAGGAGAGGGCTCGTTTTGTCATCGAAGTCCTTGAAGAAGTCCGACGCCGGGTAGGTCCTGATTTTCCCCTTTCCGTCCGGGTATCGGCGGAAGAGTATATCCGCGGAGGCTATACGATTGAGGAAATGCAAACCATTGTCCCCGATCTGGTTCAGGCCGGGGCCGATATCATCCATGCCTCCATCGGCACCCACGGCAGTCCGGGGGCCATCACCCAGGCCACAGCCGAGTACGAACCCGGGTTCAATACCGGACTGGCCAGGAAAATAAAAGAGGTAACCCAAATCCCGGTGATTGCTGTGGGGCGATTTAATGATCCGGCCCAGGCCGATGCGGTTATCGGCCGCGGTGATGCCGATCTGGCTGCCTTTGGACGGCAATTTCTGGCTGATCCCGATTTCCTGATCAAGACCAAAGAGGGGAGAACAGCCGACATTCGGAAATGCATTGCCTGCAATCAGGGCTGTATCGAAAGGGAATTGCTGGGGGAAGGGAATATCCGCTGTTCCATCAATCCCGAGACCGGGCAGGAGTTGGTTTATCCCCAGGGTCCGGCAGCCAAATTTAAAGTAGTCTGGGTGGCGGGATCCGGTCCTGGGGGTCTGACCGCCGCTTACGAAGCGGCTCGTCTGGGTCATCAGGTAACCCTTTTTGAACAGGAAAAGGAGTTGGGAGGACAGATCCGCTATGCCCGCGTCCCTCCCTATAAGGCCATCTATGGGGAATGGATCGACTGGCAGGTGGACCAGGTCCGGAAGGCCGGAGTAAAAGTAAAAGTTAAAAGCCAGACCCAAGTCACTGAAGAACTATTAAAAAAGGAACGACCGGATTTTGTCGTTGTAGCCACCGGCGGGGTGAAAATCATCCCGGCAATAGAAGGGATCGATCAACCGCAGGTTTGCGATGCCTGGCAGATCCTGAACGGCGAGGTAACCCCCAGGGATCACATCCTGGTGGTCGGAGGGGGATTGATCGGTATGGAAACGGCCGATTTCCTGACCGAACAGAAAAAAGAGGTGACCCTGGTGGAAATGCTGGAACGTTCCCCGGTGCGGAAAATCACCTCCCATGGCTTCATGCTGCACCAGCGTCTGCAAGATAAAAAGTGCCGCCTCATTTTCGGTACTATCCTTAAATCAATCGGAGCGGGAATGGTTACTATCGAAACCAAAGGCGAATCATCTACGCTGTCTCCTATCGATCAGGTGGTCCTGGCCGTAGGGCTTAAAGCCCGGGATGAGTTGAAAACCGTTCTGGAAAACCTCCATATCCCTTTTGCCGTTATCGGCGACGCCCGACAGCCCCGCCGGATCTTTGAAGCCGTGGAAGAAGGGGCCAGGGCCGTCTGGGAATTGTAGGTTTAAAAGCAAAATACCGTTCGTCGTTCAGCGTTCGTCGTTCAGCGAAACTAAAAAATTCCAATTTGGATATTCGACACTTACTTTCGCCTGGCCCAGAGTGGGGAGTGTCAAGACCTATGCGAAGATTTGTAAAATAATGATAATAACCATCCCTGCCCTGATCAAAGTCCTTTGTGTTTTCGGACTGATCCTTTTTCTCAACCGTTGGCGGTTGGGCTTAAGTCTCTCTCTGTTTCTCGGTTCGCTGGTGCTCGGATTCTGGATGAATCTGGGGCCGAAGGCCTTGGTGGAAAGTATGGTTCAAAGCCTTTCTCAAATCCAGACCGTCAGCCTCTTTCTGATTGTCGGATCCATCCTGATTATCAGCCGGTTGATGAAGGAGAGCGGCCACCTGGATCGAATCGTGGCCGGATTTTCAAGGCTTTCCGGGAATGAAAGAACGGCCGGTCTGGTCCTTCCGGCCTTGATCGGCCTTCTGCCCATGCCCGGTGGGGCCCTTTTCTCCGCCCCCATGGTGGAAACCACCTTTAACCGCCATTCCTTAAGCGGAGAACAGCAAACCGCGGTCAATTACTGGTTCCGTCATATCTGGGAATACTGGTGGCCTCTCTATCCGGCAGTGGTCCTGGCCGTAGCCTTGTTGAAAGTCAAAACCTGGCAGTTCATCGTGTTCATGGCCCCCATGACCCTCATTATGGTCCTGGCCGGAATGGTTTTTATTCTAAAACCGATTCAGCGACAAGCGATAGATGAGAAAAAAAATTTTTCGGCGGTGGAACTGAAGGCCTTCATCTGGGAAATCATGCCGATTCTTATCGTGGTCATGATCATCATTCTACTGGAATTGATGTCCAGTCTGTTAAAAATAGGAGGGATTCAATTAAACCTCCCGGCCGCGGTTTCCATCCTTCCGGGACTTTTAGTCTCCATCATCTGGGTCATGCTGGTGAACAGGATCTCTTTCAAAAAACTGATGTCTGCTGTCATGGACCGGGGGATCCTCTCCATTCTATTACTGGTAGCCGCCATTATGATTTTCCAGGGCATGATGAAGGACAGTCGGGCCGTAGGGGAAATACGCAGTGAACTGATGGCTTATAACATACCCATCTTGCTGGTAGTGGTCATCATGCCCTTTCTTTCCGGCCTGATCACCGGCATCGGCATCGGGTTTGTAGGGACTTCCTTCCCCCTGATTATCCCTCTCTTCCCCACAACTTCCACCTTCGATTTCCTCTCCTATGCCGCCCTGGCCTATGTTCTTGGCTTTATGGGTATGATGCTTTCCCCGGTCCACCTCTGCTTCCTGGTAACCAAGGACTACTTCAAGGCCAGCCTTCTGGCCTCTTATAAGTATTTGGCACGGCCGTTAGCGGCGGTGGCCTTCACGGCCGTGCTTTTGTTTTTGATAACAAGGTTGATATAGCGGTCTTTTCAGCAGTAATAAATCCTTAGGCCTGTAATCGGCGTCCGATGGTCATGATCTCGGCCTCTTTAGTCCCTTCGTAGATTTCCAGGATTTTGGCGTCCCGGTACCACTTCTGAACCGGATATTCTTCGATGTATCCGTACCCGCCGTGAAGTTCGACAGCGTTGTTGGCGCAAAAAACAGCGGTCTGGCCGCTGTAGAACTTGGCCATGGCCGCCAGATGATAATCCGGCCGGCCTTCATCAATCAACCAGGCCGCCCGGTAAACCAAACCCCGCAAGGCCTCGATCATGATAGCCATTTCCGTCAATTTTTTCTGAGTCAACTGGAAACTCCCCAGGGGAGCGCCGAAAACCGTGCGCTCCTTTACATAACGGACGCTTGTTTCCAGGCAGGCCTCGCTTAAACCCAACCCCTGGGCGGCGACCATGACCCGGGTGGTGTCAAAAAAGTGCATGAGTTCAATGAACCCCCGCCCTTCCTGCCCGACCAGATTGCTTTGGGGGACCCGAACGTCTTCAAAGGCGATCTCGGCCGTATCGCTGGAACGGATGCCCATTTTTCCTTTGATCTTATTGCGGCTGATGCCCTTGGCCTCGGCGGGAACGATGATCAGACTGAAGCTGTTGTGCCTTTTTTCTTCCGGGTTGGTAATACACTGGGCGACCATGAAATCACATACCGAGCCGTTGGTGATGAACATCTTGTTGCCGTTGATGACATAATCCCCGCCGTCTTTGACCGCTTTTGTCCGGTATCCGGCCACGTCCGTGCCGGCGTTGGGTTCGGTGTAGGCCCCGGCACTGACTTTTTCTCCGGAACAGACCAGAGGCAGGTAGGTCTTTTTCTGCTCTTCCGTGCCGTACTGGAGAATGGATTCACAGCCGAAGCTGGCGGCCACGATATTGAGTCCGATACCCATATCGATCTTGGAAAATTCCTCGGTGATGATGGAATTTCCCAGGATGCCGGCCCCGGCTCCACCGTATTCCTCCGGCACCCAGGCCCCGACCAACCCGTTTTCACCTGCTTTCCGGCGGATCTCCGGAGTGTATTTTTCATGCTCGTCACATTCCTGGGAAACGGGCTTGAATTCGTTCAGGGCGAATTTATAAGCCATTTCCTTCAACATTTTTTGTTCTTCCGTCAGATCAAAATTCATATCCTTTCCCCCTTGTGTAAATCAATATTCATACCGGATTCGGCAGAACCAATGTTCCTTCCTTACCTTAGGTTGCCCTGGAAATTCGGGCACTATCTTATCATTGACGAAACAATTTGCAATCCCAAAGTATCTTTTATAAACCGACCTCCCTTCCCTTCTGATTTTAATTGACACCAAAGACCAACCCTAACATACTGGAATATCTATTTGATGCCCTTGCTAAAAAAAGGGGATGCTGAAAAATATCTTAACAACCAGAAGAAGGAAAAGGAAATGAATTCAAAAATCGAACTGGCCTCCGACATTTATCTCTGGGGACTGCCCCTGGTGATTATGCACCGCACCCGGTCTTTGCATTCCAGTCGGGGAGGATCAGGAGTCATGCGTCACCGCCGGGAGCTGACCACGGCCCGGAAACGGACCGTAGTCGGCCCCAACAACGACACGTTATATTCCAGCGGCTGGTACGATCTCAGGGCAGGTGACCTGGAATTGCAGGTCCCACCCATGGACCACCCCAACCGCTATTGGTCGGTCATGTTTTTAGATGCCTTTACCCATGTCACTTATGTCAGTCGAAGACAATACGGGGTAAAGGGGGCTTCGGTGAAGGTTACCTATGATCCCGGAAAGGAACATGACCATTCCCGTCCGGCGGAAAGAATAGTAATCGGTACTCCTACGGTTTGGGTGTTGGTCCGGACTTTGGTCGATGGCCCTGCAGACCTCTTACAGGCCCGGGCAGTACAGGAAGGGGTATCCGTCATCCCCCCGGGAAATAAACCGCCGAGAGTACCTACCTCTCCACCACTAGGACGACCGGATCAGGTTTACCAGGCCGGGCCTGCTTTCTTTGATGAACTGCGGACCGCATTGGGTTTGGATCCACCGGCTTCCTGGCATCCGAACCTTAATTCTGACCAACAAGCTTTTCTAAAGGAAGATGCCGAACCGGAAATTCTGGCCGCCGGTGTGGAACAGGGTAACTCCAGGGTGCAATCCCTGGGCTTCGGGGCCGACCGCTTCAAAAACGGCTGGGGGACCCGTTCCAAAGGCACCCAATTCGGAGACGATATCCTCCTGCGGGCAGCCTGCGCCCAATTCACCCTGGCCGGTCATCACCGGGTGGAGAATGCCAGTTATACGGCCTTGCGAGATATTGAGAATGAACCGCTGGACGGCAGCCGACCTTTGACGCTCACCTTCCCCCCGGGAGAAGAACCCCCGGCCCAGGGCTTCTGGTCCTTGACGGTTTACGGCCCGGACATGTTTTTTTATGACAATCCCTTAAACCGCTATAGTCTGGGGGACCGTTCTCCGGAGTTACAGCGAACGGCTCAAGGGCTCTCTCTTACTATCGGGGGTCCGACTCCATCAGAAACCACCAACTGGCTCCCGGCCCCGCCTGGTCCCTATCGACTCGGCCTGCGTATCTATGAAGGCCGGCAGGATGTGGTTGAGGCCAAGTGGTTTCCGCCACCGTTACGAAGCGTTTAAGATTTGCTGCTTTAAAAACCTTCGGATTAGGAGTGAAAAAAGTCCGAAAAAATTCTTGACAACAGACCTCGATTTTGATATTCTATTTATACTTTTTTTCATAACTCCTAAAAAATAATGAAAATTTTTATTATTAAAAACAATTGGTGGTGTTGGCAGATCTCAAGGGAGGGATCCGTCCGCCGCTGACCTGTTAAGATAATTAATAAGCCGTGGATGATCCCCTGGGTCTCCACGGCTTTTTTATTTTTACCAGCAAAAGGCCGTGAAGCAAAAGCTCACGGCCTTTTGGCTTTTGGTAAGCTGGAATTTGGAAAATTTGATAAAAGGTAACACTTTAGTTATTTTAAAAATATTTTTGCCAGCGAGCCTCGGACTTGATCCGGGGACGAAGCTGGTTTCAAGTGCCCGAAGGGCCTGGCAGTGAGGTGGCGGCACGTCGCCGCCACCTCGTCCCGCCTTTGTCTGTGGCAAAAAAATATTTCCATTTTTAAAAAGGCTAAACTGAAACCACAAAAAGATTTTCGCCGAACGACGAACACCGAACGGTATTTTAAACAGGAGCTTAACCATGGATGATTTCTACGTAACCCGAAGCGGCATCAAGGTCCTTCGCAGGGTGGAGGACCTTCCCTATGAATCGGCACTCACCATCCCCCTGGCCGATATCGATCGCTATAAGGGGGCCGTTTTTGCCAGCGGCTATGAATATCCGGGGAGATACAGCCGCTGGGACATCGCCTTTTTAAAACCGCCCATCGAGATCATCTGTTACGGGCGGGAATTTATGATCAATGCCTTGAATGACCGGGGCAAGCTTCTGGTGGAATACCTGTTCCGGACCTTATCGGAAAATCCCCATTTGGAAGAGATAATGAAATCCGCAATGGGGATCAAAGGGATGGTAATCCCTGCCTCCGGCTACTTCCCCGAAGAAGAACGGAGCAAACAGCCCAGTTTTTTTTCTGTAATTCGAAATATGATCCAATTGTTCGGGTCTGAGGCCGATCCTCATCTCGGACTTTACGGGGCTTTCGGTTATGACCTGGCCTTTCAGTTTGAACCGATCCGCTTGAAACATCAACGGCCGCCGTACTATAAAGAGGCCCATCTCTTCCTGCCTGATGAGTTGATCCTGATCGACCACCGCAAAGAAATCGCCCAGAGAAGGCGTTATGACTTTATTTTCAACGGCCAGGACACCCTGGGGCTGGAACGAACGGGCGAAGAGCTGCTCTTCAAAAAGGGGGGCCCGGGTGAAATCCAATCCGACCATGGGGCCGGGGAGTATGCCGCCAAGGTCCGAGTGGTGCAGGAAGGCTGCCGGAAAGGAGACTTTTTCGAGGTCGTCCCCAGTCAGGTCTTTTTTACCGGCTATGCCGGAACCCCTTCGGAACTCTTCAAAGTGGTTCAAAGGGTCAATCCCAGCCCCTACGAATTTTTGATCAACCTGGGGGATGAACAATTGGTCGGCTCTTCACCGGAGATGTTTGTGCGGGTCGAGGGGGACTATGTGGAAACCTGTCCCATTTCCGGGACCATCGCCCGGGGTAAGAACGCTATGGAGGATGCGGACCAGATTTTGGCCCTGCTCAATTCCAAAAAAGACGAATCGGAACTGACTATGGTCACCGATGTGGACCGCAACGATAAATCGCGCATCTGTAAACCCGGGTCCGTCCAATTGAAAGGCCGAAGGTTGATTGAAACCTATTCCAGGTTATTTCATACGGTCGATCATGTGACCGGTACCCTGCGCCAGGATTGTGATTCCTTGGACGCTTTTTTGTCCCACATGTGGGCCGTTACCCTGACCGGTGCTCCTAAAAGAGCGGCCATGCAGCGAATTGAGGAGCTGGAAAATTCCCCACGGGGATGGTATGGCGGGGCTATAGGTTTTATCAGCTTCAACGGCAACCTCAACACTGGGATCACCATCCGAACCATTCACCTCAAGGAGGGGACGGCCAGGGTTCGGGTTGGAGCCACTTTGCTTATCGATTCGGACCCGGATGAGGAAGAAAAAGAAACGCGCATCAAGGCCTCGGCCTTTATCGACGCCGTTTTGGGAAAGATCCCGCCACCCCGGAAACCTTATGTTCCACCTCCCTTGGAGGGGAAACCACCTAAAATCCTTTTTGTGGATCACCAGGATTCTTTCGTCCACACTCTGGCCAATTATGTCCGTCAGACCGGGGCCGAGGTGGTTACCTTGCGGGCCGGGTTTCCACTTGCTGTTCTGGAAAAAGAAAAGTGGGACATGGTGTTTCTGTCTCCCGGTCCCGGACGTCCCTCTGATTTCGGTGTGGCGGATCTGGTTAAGGCTTGTGTGGAGCGTGAACTTCCGGTTTTTGGAGTTTGTCTGGGCTTGCAGGGAATGGTCGAGGCCTTCGGAGGGAAATTAAGTCTCTTAGATTATCCCATGCACGGAAAACCTTCTATCATTCGGAACAGTCAAGAGGGGATTTTTGAAGGATTCCCGGAAACCTTCAAGGCCGGCCGTTATCATTCCATTTATGCCAAGGTGGACGATTTGCCGTCCTGTCTGGAAAAAACAGCCCTGAGCGATGACGGGGTTGTGATGGCCATAGCCCACAAGGAACTGCCCTTGGCCGCCGTGCAGTTTCATCCCGAATCGATCCTTACCCTTAAAGATGATTTGGGATTGAAGCTGCTGGCCAATGTGGTGAGGATTCTGGGAAAAAATGGAAAAAAAGAATCCAGAAAAATAACCTCTTAATCTCTTGATTCAAGTTTATATTTTCAGGTTCGAAACATCTCATAGAGGTTTAAAAATTGGGTTTCGCCGAACGACGAACGTTATTTTAATTTTGAGAGGTGAACAATGATTCAGGGAGCAATCGGAAAAGTGGTAAACAAGGAAGACCTGAGCCAGGCCGAGATGGAAGCGGTTATGCACCAGATCATGAGCGGAGAGGCCACGCCGGCCCAGATCGGGGCCTTTATCACAGCCCTGCGAATGAAAGGAGAAACGGTGGATGAAATCGTGGGGGCGGCCAGGGTGATGCGGGAGAAGGCCACCAGGATTAATGTGTTCGATTCCGCCTTGAGTTTGGATCGTGACGATATCAACATCGATGCCGAAACCATACTGGATACCTGCGGGACCGGAGGGGACGGCACCAACACCTTTAATGTCTCCACCGCCACCGCCTTTGTAGCTGCCGGCGGAGGCATCAAGGTAGCCAAGCACGGCAATCGGGCCGTTTCCAGCCAATGCGGCAGCGCTGATGTTTTGGAAAACCTGGGAGTCAAACTCGACATCAGCCCCCAAGAGGTTGAACAATGTATCAGAGAAGTCGGGATTGGGTTTTTATTCGCTCCCCTCTTTCATGGGGCCATGAAATATGCCGCCGGTCCCCGAAAAGAAATTGGCCTCCGGACCATCTTCAATATCCTCGGTCCCTTAACCAATCCGGCCGGGGCCACGGCCCAAGTCCTGGGGGTTTATTCACCTGACTTGACGGAAAAGCTGGCCTTGGTACTGGGAAGATTGGGGTCTAAAGAGGCCTTCGTAGTCTGTGGGGAAGGGACCTTTGACGAAATCAGTATTTGCAGTCCAACCAGGGTCTCTCATCTCAAAGAGGGAAAGGTCAAGAATTTTCAAATCACCCCCGAGGAATTCGGATTTCAAAGGGCGAACAGGGAATCCATCAAAGGAGGAGACGCCCGGGAAAACGCCCGGATCATACGAGATATTTTAGAAGGTCAGTCAGGAGCCAAAAAAGATATGGTCCTGCTGAATGCCGGGGCTGCTTTTGTAGCCGCTGGCCTCGATCAGGACCTGAAGGACGGTATTAAACATGCCCGGGAAGTGATTGATTCCGGAAAGGCCAAAAAGAAACTGGAAGAGTTGGTTGAGTTTACGAACAGGGTTTGATTGTTGCGGGTTTCGGGTTGCGGGTTGCGAGTTCTGAGAGATAGGTAATGGATTCGCAAATAATCGCAATAAACCAGTTATGTCATTTCGACCAGTCGGCTTTGCCGACTTTAACTTAAGGCCTCCATCCGGAGGCTGGACCGAAGGGAGAAATCTTGATTGTTCGATCCGATATAAGATCCCTCCCTTTCGGTCGGGATGACAGCAGAGGCTTTTTATAAGTCTTTCATGGGTAATGGGGTAGGAGTTTTTATCTTCAAGGAAGGGTTCGGTTTAATAACCCGTAACCCGCAACTCGCAACAAAAAGTTTCCTTTGGCTTTTGACTTAATAAAAAGAAAACTTTTGGGGATCTTTATGCACTCACGATTATTGGAAATCATTGAAGAGAAAAAACGGGAAGTGGTGCAACTGAAAAAAAAGGGGATACCCTCTCCCGGTAAAAGAGTGATACCCGGGATTCGTGACTTCAAGTCGGCCATATCCAAACCAGATCGCATCAATCTCATTGCTGAGATCAAGTTTGCTTCTCCTTCGGCCGGAGTGATTCGAGAAAAGATCGATCCGGCAGAAATAGGACGGACCTATGAACAAGGCGGGGCCGCCGCTTTATCCATTCTAACAGATCAAAAATTTTTTGGAGGTCATGTAGAGTATCTGCCCGTGGTCAAGCAGGCGGTGGGTCTTCCGATCCTGCGCAAGGATTTTATCATTGATGAGATTCAAATCCGGGAGGCCCTGACCTGGGGGGCTGATGCCGTTTTGCTGATCGTCCGTATCCTTTCCGGCGGCCAGTTAAAGGAGTTCCTGCAAAGCTGTCAGGAAAAGGGCTTAGCCGCCCTGGTGGAAGTCCATGACCGGGACGACCTGGAAAAGGCCCTGGAATCCAAGGCCGAAATTATCGGCATCAACAACCGGGATTTAGACACCTTTAAGATTAACCTCCAAACAACCCAAGAGCTATCGGCTGCTATTCCCCCGGGTCGTATTATCATCGGCGAAAGTGGCATACATACAAAAAAAGATGTTGAGAGTCTAAAAGGCACCGGAGTCGCCGCCGTCCTGGTCGGATCCTATTTGATGGGAAGCAATGATATAAAGTCAAAGACCCGGGAGATCGTGGAGGCGGGAAGATGATCAAAGTAAAAATCTGCGGCATTACCAATTTGGAAGACGCCCTATTGGCAGCGGAAGCAGGTGTCGAGGCCCTGGGCTTTATTTTCGCCGAAAGCCCCCGGAAAATTTCACCGGAAAAGGCCAAGGGGATCATTGAACTCCTGCCGCCCTTTATCAAGACCGTGGGGGTCTTTGTCAATGAAGAACCGGTACGGATTAAAGAAATCGTTTCTTTCTGCGGTCTGGACCTTGTTCAACTGCACGGAGAGGAATCACCGGAAATCTCCCGGGAACTGATGCCCCGGTCCGTCAAGGCCTTTCGGATAAAGGGCGAAAAGGATATTCAGGCCATTGAAAAATACCGGGGGAAGGTCCGGGCCATCCTCCTGGATACCTTTCAGAAGGGAAAGGCCGGAGGAACCGGTTTGACTTTTGACTGGACCCTGGCAGTAAAGGCCAAGGAGACCGGAATTCCTCTCATTTTAGCCGGAGGTTTGGGACCGGAGAATATCCAGGAGGCAATCAGAACCGTCCAACCTTATGCCGTGGATGTCAACAGCGGGATTGAGGAAAAACCGGGGAAGAAGGATCCGGTCTTGCTCAGGCGATTGATGGAAAAGATTAAAGGATACAGAATCCAGGAGTCAGAATTAAGAAGAAAAGTATAGTGACTAATCCGTGAACCTTTTTTTCATTCCGGTGAAGAAACAATGTCGTAATTTGTTTTTTTTGTCCTTTCGACTGTAGGGAGAAATCTTTCTATTCAATGGAAGTAAATTGGTAAGATTCCTCACTACGTTCGGAATGACACCAACCACAATTGTGACCCAACCTTGAAAGCCGGAATAACGATAGGAAGGGGAAAAAGCTTGAATCCAGTCACCCCGTGTTTTTCTATTGAAGAGGTCCGTACGAATATTGACCGCATCGATCAAAAGATCGTCGCCTTGCTTGCCGAGCGGGGGGAATATGTAAAGCAAGCAGCCCGGTTCAAGAAGAATGCGGACGATGTCAAAGCACCCCAAAGAGTCGAGCAGATCATTGCTAAGGTAACCGCTCTGTCAAAAGAGCTGGGGGCAAACCCATCGGTCACCGAACAGGTTTACCGGGCGATGATCTACGGCTTTATTAAGACCGAAATGGAGGAGCATAGGGCACAGAGACGCTTGATTATTCAAAAATCAGGAGATTCCGATTTTTGAAAACCTGTCTGTCTTCGGCAACCAGCAAATCGTTGTTTCGCGAAGCGATGGAAATTATTTTTCTTTGGCGCTTTCTCACGCCGAAGAAAAAGAAAAAAACTCTTTGTACCCCGTGTCTCTGTGGTGATTAAGAGTTAACCTAATTACCTAAGCATTTTTCGTGGACTTTGATTCTTTAGTTGCCAAACCCCTAAATTCAAACCCAAGGAGCAAATACAAATGAGATCCCGAGGTTATTACGGCCCCTTCGGCGGGGCCTTCATTCCGGAAATATTAGTGGCCACCTTTGACGAACTGGTGGAGGCCTTCGAGAAGGCCCAAAACGATCCGACCTTCTGGAAGGAATATGTGGAAATCATGTCTTCCTATTCCTGTCGCCCCACGCCCTTGACCTTTGCCGAAAACCTCACCCGTCATTTTGGAGGTGCAAGGATATACATAAAAAGAGAGGACCTGAATCATACCGGGGCCCATAAGGCCAACAACGTCATGGGCCAGGGCCTTTTAGTAAAACGCATGGGCAAGACCCGGGTCATCGCCGAAACCGGGGCCGGACAGCACGGGGTGGCCACAGCTACTATGGCGGCCAAGTTCGGTTTTCGCTGCACCATCTACATGGGAGAAGTGGACGTCAAAAGACAGCGCCCCAATGTCTTCTGGATGCAGCGTCTGGGGGCCGAGGTTATTCCGGTCAAGGACGGCACGGCCATACTCAAGGATGCCATTAATGAGGCCTTCCGTGACTGGATCACCCACATGGACGACACCCATTATGTATTGGGCACGGCCTGCGGCCCCCATCCTTTCCCGACCATGGTTTCTTATTTTCAATCCATCATTGGCCAGGAGGCCCGGAAACAGATTCTGGAGAAAGAAGGCAAACTTCCTCAACGGGTCTATGCCTGCGTGGGCGGCGGCTCCAACGCCCTGGGGATCTTTCAGGGCTTTCTGGAGGATGAGGTCGAATTGATCGGAGTGGAGGCTGGAGGGAAAGGACTGCCTTCCGGCGAACATGCCTCCAGGCTGGCCTCCGAAGACGGTTCCGTTGGAGTGGCTCAGGGATATAAAACTTATTTTCTGCAAAATTCCGATGGCCAGATGAAAGAGACCCACAGCGTGGCCGCCGGTCTGGATTATGTAGGGGTCTCCCCGATTTTAGCTTCTTTAAAAGAGGAAGGCCGCATCAGGGTGGAGGCCGCCACCGACCAGGAGGTCATCGAAGCCCTGTCCCTGACCCTGAAAAAAGAGGGGCTGATCCCGGCCCTGGAATCGGCCCATGCCTATGTCCAGGCCTTCAAGGAGGCCGGGGAAATGGATAAAGAAGATAACATTATTATAAACCAATCAGGCCGGGGAGATAAAGACATCTTCACCATTGCCGACGCCTTTGACGATCCGGGTTGGAAAGCCTTTATCAAGGAGAAAGCCCATGGATACACCCTTTGACACAATTCTGAAGAAAAAAAGGCAGGAGAAAGACATCCTGCTCATGACCCATATCGTTCTGGGCTATCCTTCCTGGGAGGTTTCGCGGCAGGTGATCCGGGCCATGGTCGAATCCGGGGTGGATCTGATGGAACTGCAGATCCCCTTTTCCGAACCCATGGCCGACGGACCGGTGATCCTGGCGGCCAATCAGAAGGCCCTGGAGCAGGGGGTAACGGTCCGGGAGTGTCTGGACTTCGCCCGGGAAATGGCCCGGACCTACAAGATCCCCTTCTTAATTATGAGTTATTATAATATCCTTTTTAAATACGGAGTGGAAGAATTTGCTCAAGCCTTAAAGGAGCGGGGACTAAAAGGGGCCATTGTCCCTGACCTGCCGCCCGAAGAAGGACAGGAATACCTAGAGGTGATGAAGAAAAACGATCAGGCGCCCATCCTCTTTTTTTCCCCCACCTCCTCCAACGCCCGGATGCAGTATGTCGCCGCTCAAGCCCGGGGGTTTATCTACTGCTTGAGCCGCAAAGGGGTCACCGGGGCGGATACCCAATTTTCTTTGGAACTGGCCGATTATCTCGGCCGCTGCCGGGAGAATACCACCCTTCCTCTGGCGGTCGGTTTCGGGGTCAAAGATAAGGCCGATATCGATTTCCTGAAAGGAAAGGCGGACATCGCCGTCATCGGCTCGGAAACAATTAGGCTTGTCGAAAATGAAGGGAGTGGAGTGGTAAGGGATTTCATCCGCGGTTTGCGATGAGTATTTGATGAAGATCGATTACCAGGACATCCTCTCAGAAGTCGGAAGAAATTATATTAATCTCTTGTCGTAAAAAATTAATTGAAAACAGCGTCTCAGGAATTGCCGAATCCCGAGGGAATTGACGGACAGCAAGGCAGCAAAAGGCAATTCGGAATGGTATAGAAAAAGGTGGCTTTGATTTTAATCTTACGTTATAATTCTTACGTAAGATAAGGAGAGCCATATGGATAAAATATTTTCTGCGCGGGTAGATGAATCGATCATTCGACAGATCGGTCATGTTGCCCAGAAGCTTCATACCACCAAAAAAGCAGTGGTCGAAGCGGCTATCCTGGCCTATGCGGAAAAAACCGGCATTGGAGGAAAAGCTGACCTGCTGGAAGAAACCTTCGGGGCCTGGAAACGACCGGAATCTTCCGGAGAGACGGTTCAAAAGGCCCGCAATGTTTTTCGTGAGGCAATGAAAC
>JBFMBU010000065.1:0-2229 GCA_040755035.1 Thermodesulfobacteriota bacterium | reverse complement strand
CGTTGAGCTTGATGTTTTTCAGGATAAAACCGCACAGGAGAGCTATGACCAGGATGGCGCAGAACAGGACTATCCTGCGGCGGGCAAAAAAATCAAAGCATTTTGAAAACCATGAAAAGAAAGAACTCACTAGGCCTCATCTGTCCCTTCAATTGTTTCATTAAGGGTTCCATCACGACAGTCGGGGACTGAAAATGTTGCTTTGCCTCAAAGTACGGACCGGGAATCGATCGGCCCCAACACTCTTGGAGCCGATCCTTGAGGGGCAGCCAAGGGAAATAACCGGTTCGGGATTTCTAATGGATCCTTCTGTTCAGAATTTTGAACACAGACCTCGAACTGTTCTTACGATCCACTTACTTCTCCCACAATCCCTCCGGAATAGGTTGGTTAACCCGGGCCCCGGAAAAAACTATCGAGGTAAAATCCCCCCTTTTCTCGTGTATCTCCACTGATCGGACATAGGCCCAATCCGGAGAAAAAGCAATTTGAATAAAGCCGATAAATTTCTTTTCCTGCGGGGAAAGGGGGGTCAGCTTCAGGAGCGTCGGTGTCTCTTCCCTTACTTGAATGGTGTACCTTTTCTCCAACCAGGGAAAATCGGCTCTGGACCAGGCAAAGATCTGCTCCACCATGGCTTTGACCGGGGGATCTTCCTCCAGAGCGATGGTCTCTGCTTGCCTGAGAGATCCGCGCCAGCGTTTGACCTTTGTTCCTTGTACCTGGAATCCCGCCGGGGCAGGTCTTCGGAACTCCCAAAAAAGGCGGTCCGGTTTTTCATAGACAAACCGTCCCTCGGATATCAATGGGTTTTTTAACATAGCCAGATGTTTCTCCTGGGAAAAATCACTGCTTACCGTCCGTAAGGCTTCCGCGCTGGCGGCGATCCGGGAATAGACCCTGTCCTTGACCTCTGTGGAATTGGACTGGGGTTTTGTTTCCGGTACGGCTCCCCAGGCCTTGCCGAACAGGATCAGGAAAAATAGGGCTAATCCGACTTGGAATCGCCTCAATGACAGGGAAGATATATTCATGGTTCCTTGGGTACAAAAACCATAACCGACCCTTCGGCCAGGAGCGTTTCTCCGCAGCTGATGCGGCCTTCTGCCAGCCCGAATTCCTCCGTTTCTCCTGTTTGGTTGATCCGAATCAGCAACCGTTCACCCAACCGGGCCTGGTGAAAAAAAACGAAACGTTTAACCCCCACCAGAAAACCCTTTCCCGCCGCTTTTCCTGCCCTCCGGTCGCTAAAACCTTTGACTGCGGCAAAGGATTGAGCCACCAGTTCCACCATGGCCGGGGGGCAGAGAAATCCATCGTTATCTAAAAAGGGATTCCCGGGTTTGAGGACAGACTCTACGGTTCCTTCCGACCCGTCAAAGGCCAGGAGACGGTCGATCATCAGCATGGGCGGTCGGTGCGGGAGCAGGGTCTCAGCCTCGATGGGTAACTCTGCCGTTTCCATCATCTTCTTCCCATCGCGGATAGTTTTTCCGCCATTTGGGTCTTGATCTGTTTCTTTAAGGCGATATGGCCCAAAGGACCTTCATATCCTTTCGGGTCAACAGGAGGCAGGACGGCCAACCGGATCCAGGCCGGTCTCATCCACCAACGGCCCGCTGGGAGGAGTACCTCGGTTCCGCTGATACACAAAGGAACAATGGGGACACCGGTTTCCACCGCCAGCTTGAAGGGGCCGGAATAAAAACGCTGGAGTCTTCCATCACGGCTTCGATGGCCCTCGGGGAAAAACAACAGCGAACCTTGTTGAGAAAATATTTTCCGTCCTCTCTCAAAAGCCCCCTGCCAGCCGATCCGTTCCAGGTTGAGATACTGGGCCAGGTGCATAAAAGGCGCATACCAGAACATTTTATAAGGCCAGGACCGTACGGCGAAGGCCACATCGCTATGAGGAAACAGGCCCATACAATAGATATCAAAAAAGGACAGGTGGTTGATGACGAGTATGGAGGGCCGGGGGAGTTTTAAGGTATCGAATCCCTCCCGGGAAAAGCGAACAAAGGGGGCATTGATGGCTAACCAGGCACGTCCGTAGCACCAGATAAACAGACGCATGATCCGGCCGCTTTCCCAGCGGGTCAAAACTTTCCACAGGACAAACAAGAGCGGAAAAAAAAGGATACCGCTTAGGGTTAAAAGGATAAGCCAAGGATAAACCCAGAGATTCATAACCAGGGCATACAGAAAAAAGATCCCGCTTTCTAAACC
>JBFMBU010000064.1:5825-38447 GCA_040755035.1 Thermodesulfobacteriota bacterium | reverse complement strand
TTTCGAAGCAAGCGAGAATCCCAAAAGGGTTTTCTTGCAAAAAAATATTTCCCGGCAATCGATAAAAGATCCTGATTCTTTTTTCCCTTTTATAAAAACTCATCTGCCATGAAGTTCGCCGAACGCTGAACGCTCAACGCCCGATGGTGTCAGATACTTCCCTGGTTCCCGTATTCCTCCAGATAGTCATCGAAAACCTTCTTGAGCTCCTTGGAAATGGGCTGCCGGTTCCCTTCCACCTGAACCGGGATCCTTTCCCGGAAAAGAAATTCCATAACCCCGGAAATGGGAGCGATGGAATAGACCGCCAGGCCGGTTTTTTCCGTAAACTGTTTGATGGCGTCTATCCCTTTTTGGCCGAGGATGACTTTTCCCTCGGCGTCATAACAGGCCGTGGTTTGCTCCCTATCTATGCCCACACACAAGCCTACAATACGGATCGAAATTTGTTTCCGCTTCTCTTCTTCAGCGATCTTCTCTAAAAGCTCATATTTGGTGGCCATGGAGCTGATGACGTCATCCACAATCCACAAGCCGCAGCCTTCAAAAAAGGTGTTGTTGACCATCATGTTTTTTTGACCGGAGGCCTCGCCGTAGGTCTTGAATTCTTTCCGGTCGTATTCAAAAAGCATTTCTTTCCCTTGTTCGGTCCAGAGGTTGATGGCTACGGCCTGGGCGATGGCGCTGCCTTTATAAGAAGGACCGAGGATGATATCGACTTCCGGCAACCGGCCCAGATCCAAAAGACGCCGAACAAAAAAAGAACCCAGAGTAAAACTTAACCTTCCGGTGCAAATACGGCCCATGTTGACGAAATAGGGGCTGGGGCGACCGTCTTTCAGGATCAAGCCTTTATTAAAAAAAAGGCTTCCTGTTTCCGCCAGGAAACGGGCGAATTCCTGCTGATAGGGTTTGAGGGACATGATTAAAACCTCCCGGTAATTTTTAGAAAAAGTCCGGTCCGCAGGGTCCTGGCCTCTTCCAGGGTCACATCCACCACGGCCCCGTTGGAAAAATAGGTTCGATCCCGGCCGGATTCGGCATAAAAGGTGATGAGACGCCCCCCTCCTTCGAACTCCAGGTGTTTGAGAGGCTTGTAAACCAGAGAAAGCCCCCAGTCCAGACCGAGAATACCGGCTGTGTCGGCTTCATGGATAAAACTGGGGTCCTTTTTGAAATCCTCGCGCAGGTTCCATACCCCTCGGCCGCGGTATTCGATATAAGGGAACAAAGCCAGATGACTTTTAATTATTAAGGAGCGGGTCCTCTGGTGAAACCCTTCCAGCAACTCAATTTCCCCTTTGGCGCCGATTCGCAGGGCATCCCAGGTGAAATCATAACGGGAATCCAAACCTAAAATTTCGATTTGGGTCGCTTCTCCATAGAGTTGAGTCCAACAGCCATTGGTCATTTTAAGCCGGTCCTCATAATGCTGCCAACCCAGAAAAGGTTTCAGGACCCAGCGTTGTTTGCCGGCCGAGGAAAAGGCGGTTTGCAGGTCAATGAGCCAGAAAGCCGTTTCGCCGTCCACATCAAAGCGGGAGCGGTGATAGAGGTCTCCGGATTGGTAATCGGTGTCCGTTCCCTGGCCGTTGAAGAGCTGCCCCTTACTGTATTCCAGGCTTAAAGAGACCAGCCCCCGGGGATGATTGATGTCCAATGCAGCCAATGGGGCGGCACCGCGCATTTCCTGGAAACGAAGTATGGATCGGCCCAGGCCGCTTTCTTCAGGAAAACTGATTTCCCAGGAACCTTCGCTTCGGGAAAAAAGGTACCCTAAGCCGATATGGACGGTCTCGGTAGGAGTCCCCCAGACAAAGGACTGCTTTTTCTCTATGATCGGGTTGGAGACGGGATTCGCCTCTTGTCCGGCGGACAGGAGCCGACCGGGGAAAGCCCAAAGGAAGAGGGCGGCGATCAGCATTAAAATGACCCGTTTCTGATTTCCGGCTATGCTTGACTTTTTGTGGGGACGCATTATAATCGGCATCAAAAAAAATTATGGACGTCATTCCTTTCCTTGATAAATATTATTCTTTATCCGGCGGTTTTTTATTCATCCCAATCCTGGATCACTGACCATCGGAATCGGATGCTTTATCCCGTGGAAATCAAGAAGGATTAATCATGCTCCTGGGAATCGATTCTTTTCTCGCCCGTCCCCCCAGAGAACTGCTGGAGAAACGATGGGGCCTTTTATCCAATCAGGCCTCTGTGAACAGCGACGGTTACTATAGCAAAGATCTGCTGCGGGGTAAATTTGAAAATAACCTGATCCGTCTCTTTTCACCCCAGCACGGCTTCTGGGGTACGGAGCAGGACAATATGATCGAAACCCCGGACGGCCGTGATCCGGCCACGGATTTACCCCTTTTCAGCCTGTACGGCCGGACCAGGCGGCCAACCATGCAGATGTTGGAAGGCATCGACATTTTACTCATTGACCTCCAGGATGTCGGCACTCGGGTCTATACCTTTATCACCACCCTGGCCTTTTGCCTGCAGGAGGCCAAGGACCAGGGAAAAACCGTGGTGGTCCTGGACCGGCCCAATCCTATCGGTGGGACCCAGGTGGAAGGAAATATTTTAAGGACCAACATGACCTCTTATGTCGGGGTTCATGCCCTGCCCATGCGTCATGGAATGACCATAGGGGAGCTGGGCGGTTTTTTCAACAAGGAAATGGAGATCGGCGCTGATCTGCAAGTGATCCGATTGGAAGGCTGGAACCGTTCTCATTATTGGGATCAGACCGGCCTGCAATTTATGATACCTTCCCCCAACATGCCCACTTTGTCCACGGCCCTGGTTTATCCCGGTCAGGTCCTCTGGGAAGGGACCAACGTCTCTGAAGGGCGGGGGACTACCCGTCCTTTTGAGTTTTTCGGCGCACCCTTTATCAATTCCCGGGAGGTCCAGGACTTTTTAAAAAACATATCCTTGCCGGGTGCCCATTTGCTGGAAACGACTTTTCGCCCTACCTTTCAAAAATTTCAGGGAGAGGAATGTAGGGGGTTTTTTCTTTGGGTCCAGGACCGCCTGGCCTTCAAACCTTACTTCACCACTTTAGCTTTGCTCCAAGCCGTACTTACTATATATAAGGAAGCCTTTCAATGGAAAGCCCCACCTTATGAATACGAAACTGAAAAAACTCCTATTGATATCCTGATCGGCGACAGGGAAATCCGGACGGCCTTGGAAGGGGGGACGCCGGTAACCGACCTGGAGCAGTTTTGGGAGGCCGGGCTTGAGGAATTTTTAGACAAAAGACGGAATTATCTCCTTTATCCATGAGTTATTTTACCCCAAGCTTTTTTTACAAAGAAAAAATATTCTCGGCCAAGTAATCCTATGATGGCTACATATCATCCATGATCCGGCGATATTATCAGGATTCTCTCCTTCAGAACCCCAACCCTTTTCCGGTATTGGTTCTTTTTCGTGACCGTCAGAAGGCCAAATCAATCCTGGTTCAGTCCTTGATTGGAAGACCTCTGGAAGGATTGGGTTTTCAGATGGTCACTCTCATTAATTGAGCAGAAAAACGGCGGGTTTTTTATGGCCCCGAAAAAATTCGACTGGTGGCTGACCGGATTCTGTGCGGCAAGGGTTTTTAACGGGCTGGTTTTTATGACCTATGCCGCGGCCCTGCCCCTGCTGCAAAAGGAATGGAGGATGTCTGGGACTCAGGCCGGTTCCATAGCCGGCGGCTTCCAAATCGGTTACGCCCTGTCTCTGATCGTTTTTTCCACCCTGGCCGATCGCATCAGCGCCCGGACGGTTTATCTTTATTCCCTTTTCGCTTCCGGGATTTCAGCCCTGGCTTTCGCCTTCCTGGCCAGAGATTTTCTGACCGGTTTCTTATTCCACACCTTTTTGGGCCTGTCCCTGGGCGGGACCTATACCACCGGGATCATGATCCTGGCCGCTCACTATCAAACCAAAAAAAGAGGCCTGGCCGTGGGGGCTTTTATTGCCAGCACTTCCTGCGGCTACGCCCTGTCTCTGGTTATCAGTGGTTTTTCCCTCCCCTGGGGCGGTTATCCCCTGTCCTTTTTTCTTACCTGCCTGGGGCCGATACTGGGTTGGGTTGTAGCCAGGATTACGTTGTACCGCACCGTTGTAACGGCCCCTGAACGACAGGTTGGTCAACGATTCACCAAAGAGGTATTGGGCAATCGAAAGGCCATGCTGCTCATCTGGGGTTATGTTTTCCATAATTGGGAACTGCAGGGCATGTGGGTTTGGACTCCGGCCTTTTTGACCGCCTGCCTGAGTGCGGCGGGGGCCTCCGCTCTGTCCGCGGTCGGTTCCGGAGCAAATATCGTGGCCCTCTTTCACCTCATGGGGCTTGCCGCTTCTCTCTCGATGGGGATCCTGTCCGACCGCTTCGGACGGTCCCAAGTAATGCTCATTATAGCTATGGTTGGAGCGGGTTGTTCCTTCGCTTTCGGCTGGACCCTGGGATTACCCCTTATTGTGATTACTGCAATCGGACTGGTCTATGCATTCTCCTCACTGGGGGATTCTCCCATCCTCTCCGCTGCCTTGACTGAGGAAATGGAGCCCTCTTATCTTGGAGCGGCACTGGGGCTTCGTTCTCTGTTGGGTTTCGGCGGGGCGGCCATCGCCCCTTTGGTCTTTGGAGCGGTCCTGGATTGGAGCAATCCTCTTCTAAATGGGCAGAGACAGTACCTCTCCTGGGGCTGGGCCTTCAGCCTCTTGGGCCTGGGTGGACTGGGAGCGGTTTGGACCATTGGCCGCTATCGATTATCAAAAAATCATGTAAAAAACTGATCAAATTTAAAAGACATTTGAAAATTTAAATCAAATTTCATAAGCCAAAACTTAGGGATTGTTCAAACAATCGATAAAATGTTTATTATTTTTTTAATTGACGCCTCCCGCTTTCCTAAGCTATCAATATCATATACATATCGAGCAAGATGGAAATAAATTTTGGGGGAAGAATAATGATGAAAATAATTTGTTTTTTCATTCTGTCTCTTCTTTATCTATATGTCGGTATTTCCTCGGGGGGACTCATACAACTCCCTCAAACCGGACAAAACAAGTGTTATATTTACTCATCAGATGACATCCCCGGGGAAATCCCTTGTACCGGCGTGGGACAGGATGGGGAGGTCAGGGCAGGGGTGGCTTGGCCCAGTCCCCGTTTCACCGTTTCAGGAGATTGCGTCATAGACAACCTGACTGGATTGATGTAGGCCAAAAACGCCAACCTGCCGGGAGAGGAAAAGAGGTGGCAGGAGGCTTTGGATTATGTAGCCTCTATCAATAATGGTTCCGGGTTTTGCGGATTTAAAGATTGGCATCTGCCCAACAAAAAGGAACTCCGAAGCTTAATAGATTATTCAAAAGAAACACCGGCATTGCCAACAGGCCACCCTTTTCTAAATGTGAAGAACGATGACTACTGGTCTTCGACGTCCTATGAAAACAGCCCTGAAAAGGCCTGGAAAGTTTATATGGGGGTAGGCAATGATGGGACCTACATGAAGGCAGCTGAATTCTATGTTTGGCCCGTACGCACCCATAGTCAGAGCCCGCCGGCCTTATTAGGGCAAACGGGGCAGAGTAATTGCTATAATTCTTCAGGGACACCGGTTACCTGCGCCGGCACAGGGCAGGATGGAGAGATCAAGGCCGGAATGGCCTGGCCTAGTCCCCGCTTCTCCGTTACCGGGGATTGCGTTATCGACCACCTGACCGGATTGATGTGGACTAAAAACACCCAGTATGCTACCACAAATTGGCAATGGGCTTACGTTCCGGTAGGTTTACTTAATGTTTATGGATATTGTGGCAGTTCTAATTGGCGTTTACCTAATATAAATGAACTGGCGAGCGTAACCCATGCAGGGCAATCCGATCCGGTCACCTGGCTGAGAACCCAGGGTTTTCTCAATGTGAATCAAGGCTACTACTGGTCGTCAACATCTTATATTCATGACTCCCGGACCGCCTGGAACCTCATCATGGGGTTTGGCGAAGTGGCTTATCGGGATGGATTAAAGGATCGCCTTTATTACGTTTGGCCGGTTACTACCTATGTCGGTCCTGGTCCTCCCAGTGCTGTTACAAATGCTGCCGGCAATGTGGCTATCCGTTCGGCAAAATTGAATGGAACGGTAAACCCCAATAGTATATCAACGAACTATTATTTTGAGTGGGGGACGAATGCCTCCTATGGAAAGGCAACCGGCAGTCAATCGGCCGGCAGCGGAACCGGCAATGTCTCGGTGTCAGCTAATTTGACCAGCCTGATCCCTAATACTACCTATCATTTTCGCCTGGTGGCCGTCAATAGTAGCGGGACCTCCCTGGGATCGGATATGACCTTCAAGACTCGGGTTGGCTTGCCCGGACTGCTGTTGCTGCTGGGAAATTAATGGTTTTTTGAATCTCCAAAGTGAATAGGCTTGTTGGGAAATGGGAGGTATTGCCTTGTGAAAATTTCAAAAAGCCAACGAGCCGATAGCTACAGGGCAAAGCAGCTTATTAAAGCAATTTTCCCCTGGCCTTTTCAAAATCTTCCTTTCCTGGATAAGCGGTTCGGCCCAGCCCGATCAGGCTTTGGTGTGAGAAGGTTAAACCGAGACACCCGCAATCAGGAAGAGAAAAGCCCTTCAGAATTCCAGCCAGGAACCCGGCGGCAAAGACATCCCCGGCCCCGGTGGTGTCTTGGGCCTGGACGATCTGAGAGGGCAGGTCCCAGGATTGTGAACCCCGGAAAATGTGAGCACCAGCCCCTTTTTTCTTGATGATAATGGTTTGTGTGCCGATGTCTTGGAGCCTGGGTGCTGCCTCTTTAAGGGATAAATTAGTCAGTATTTCCAATTCCCCTTCGGTAATGAACAGCCAATCACATCGGACCAGTATAGGGGTTAAGGCGGCCAGACCCTTGCGGACGTATGTTTCCCCCGGGTCAAAACTGATTTGAATTTTTCCGGCAAGTACTTCGACTAATCGAACCTGTAGGTTCAACCCTTCACCGGGGAGAGAGGTCAGGTGCAGGATGGAAAAAGATTTTATAAAATCCAAATCCAGATCAGCCCCAACCAGGGTTTGGTTGGCCTGAGGGATACGAATGATGGTCCGGTCCCGGTCAGGTCCGAGGACGATCAGTGACTTGCCGGTTCGTTGATTTCTGGAAATCTGTTGAAAGGGAATGATCTTGTTTGCGTCCATCAGAAACTCGGCATCATCATCCCGGCCGATTTTTCCCATCAGGCCACTTTTAAATCCCATTTTGGCCAGGCAGTAGGCCGTATTGGCCCCGCTGCCGCCCCCGCTTTTGGCTATGAGGCGGGCCTTCCCTTTTAACGTACTTTCCAGCTCCAAAATCTTATGAGGATCATCCAGGGTCCATTGCCTTCGGTACCCGCCTTCCGGATATAAGGGTTCCAGAAAAGACAGATCTTCCGCTTCATAGATATAGTCAACGTTCAGCGAACTGAGACTTACAACATCATTCATTGACCCTTTTTTCCTTTTTTGTATCAGTTTAGCCTTTTAAATAAATTGAAAATCATTTTTTGCCACAGACCAAGGCGGGACGAGGGGGCGGCAACTTGCCGCCCCCTCACTGCCAGGCCCTTCGGGCACTTGAAACCCGTTCAGCCCCGGATCGAATCCGGGGTAGGCCGGCGATAGCTGGTTTCCCCGGGCCGTTGTTGTTGGGCCGGGGAAACAATTTTTCGTCCAGGTTGTCCGTGTGGGTCGGTGGCGAAAACATTTTTAAAACACCTGTGGTGTTACCTTTTTTATAGTATCCTTTTTTAAAAAAGACAACTTTCCTACGGGAGACCTTTCAACCTGGTAAAGGGGATGGTCGAAGATAGAAAATCCTTTGCTATTTCAGTTCATTTCGACTAAAATAAACCTAAATTCTGGTCAACCTAAATAGGAGTCCATCTATGAAAACGCTTTCTTTATCCGAGGCCAAGATGAAACTAAGTCACCTGGTAGAGGTGATAAAAAATACCGATGAGGAAGTGATCATCACCAAGAATGGGTCACCGGCAGCCGTTTTGATCAGCCCGGATGAATTTGAAAGTCTGAAGGAAACCTTGGCCGTGCGATCTGATTCCGAGCTAATGGAGGAAGTAAAAAAGGGCCTGAAGGATCTAAAAAACAAGAAAACGGGACTTTATACGCTGGAGGAACTTTTCAGATAAATCATGGCCAAGACACCCTCAGGACTATTTCAATTCAAGGTTCCGGATGAAGTGGTCGGAGTAATTCGCTCGCTTCATCCGGACTTGAAAAGAAAAATCAAGATGGCCTTTAAGATAATTATCAATAATCCCGATGCTGGAAAGTCTCTTCGGGATGAATTGATCGGATTGAAAAGTTTCCGAGTGGGACGCTTAAGGATTCTATACAGGATCAAAGGCCGAAATATAGAAATTGTGGCTATCGGTCCCAGACGGAACATATACCAAGAAACCTACCGATTGTTGAGATAGAGTCTAAGATGCTTTCCTGGCCGCAAATAAGTTTGTTTACCGCCGCCTCCCTAATCCTGATCTTTACCCCGGGGCCGGATATCGTTTATGTCATGACCCGGGGCATGGCCCAGGGACGACGGGCCGCTCTGGCGGCTGCCGCCGGGTTCGCCCTCGGTAATTTCGTCCATACTTTTTTTGTGGTCGTTGGGCTCTCGGCCCTGCTGATGGCCTCACCCTTGGCCTTTCAAATCGTCAAATGGGCCGGGGCTGCGTACTTGATCTATCTGGGGATCAAGATGATTCGTAGCGCCTCCAGCCCCTCGGACTCCAAAACCGGGCCATCCATGACCGGCTGGGCGGTTTTTCGCCAAAGCATCATCGCCAATGTCCTGAATCCCAAGGTGGCCCTCTTTTTCCTGGCCTTTTTTCCCCAGTTTATCAACAGATCCCAGGGACATCCCCAGATTCAAATGGTCCTGCTGGGCACCCTCTTTGTTTTGCTGACCCTGATTTGTTTCGGAATGGTGGGGTTTTTCTCCGGCTCACTGGGGCAGTGGCTGCAAAAAAACAAACGGCTGGAAACCCGCTTGATAAAAATCGCAGGGGGTATTTTTATTCTGTTGGGCTTAAGCCTGGCCTGGCCGCATTAGGGATGAGTGATTTCAGATTCCTATTCCTGCTTCAAATTTATTCTTTGGTTATCCTCTTTGTCTTTTTAAGTCCCCCAGATTTTATTAATCCATAATAGTTTTACTTGAAAATTGCATTGCAAGGCAATATAATGAACTGCAATCAATAATAAAGGAATTGATATGCCATCACAGATAACGGTTAGATTGAATGAAGACTTAACCGAACAGATCGACCTTTTTGCTAAAAAGTTACGCCGAAAGCGTTCGGATGTCGTCCGTCTCGCTCTTGAAAGATTTTTATTTGAAAACAAAGAGTTGAGAGAGTCAAGGCCTTATGATCAGGTAAGGGGATTGATCGGGTCCGTATCCAGCGGATTTCCGAATCTGGGAGAGGCCCACCGGGAATATCTGGTGAAGAAGTTCAAAAAAGATGCGTAGTCTGATCTTGGATACCGGGGCTTTGGTTGCCCTCCTGGATAAAAGTGAAAGAAATCATCGGAGATGTGTTGATTTTTTCAAATCCTTCACCGGAAAAATATTGACTACCGAACCGGTATTAACGGAGACCATTTATTTGCTCGGCCCTTCTATAAGGGCTCAAAAATCAGCCCTTGATTTTTTTATTCAAGGTGGGGCTACTTTAGTGCCCCAATCCGGTCAGAGTCTTCTCCGAGCCGTGGCCCTAATGGAAAAATATAAAGATATTCCGATGGACTTTGCCGATGCTACCTTGGTCTGCCTGGCCGAAGAAACCGGGATTAATACTATTTTTACCCTGGATGTGCGCGGTTTTTCGGCTTACCGCTTCGGGGAAAAGAAGGGTTTTGTCATTTTCCCGGAATAATGGATGTGGGGGAAATAAGCTAATGAGTGATCTCCTGGAGGGTTAAATGAGCCGAGGCCACCCTGATGATTTTAGAAAAACTATTGAAGAATTAAAAAAACCTTCAGGAATAAAAAATGGGAAAAACTGGCTTGACCACGGAGGAGAACAAGCTCAAAAAATAGATGAAATCCTTTTAACCGGAGCTACGAAACAAGAGATCGCCCAAGACCTTATTCAGATAGGACTCTCAAAGAGGGACATTCAAACCACCATGCACAGGGTTCAAAGACATATTGATCACTTAAGAAAGGAAGAACATAAGCTTCCTTTGAAACAAGATAAAAATGGTGTTTGGAGATTTGATATCGAGTTTCAGGGAGAAAATGAGTCAAATGAAACCCTGAATACAAGAAATTTTAAGAAGAAAAATTATTATCCTACAAAAAAGGATTTCGAGGAAGCGTGCCATGTCCTAAAAAATTTTGGTCAAGAGATTCCGGTCGATACAATTTTAGATCAAATCGAAACTGCTTTAAGAATAACAGGGATTATATTATCTGAGAATTGGCGTGCGGTTACAAGAAAAAATATTGAAAATATTTGGTCTAATTGATATCAACAATTTCTGTTAATGACAGTTATCCCTGTTCCTGAGAGGTCCAAATGAGTAGAGGACGTCCCGAAGATCTTCAAAATACCAAAAACCAGATAAAAAATCCAAACCCTGTAGCAGGTGATTTGACATGGTTGCGTCATAACATTCGAGATCAGAGCGGGGAAATTGATCTACTATTGTTAAAGGGGGGAACCCTCGAAGATATGGCTATTGAACTCATTAAGATGGGCCTTGACAAAGAAAAACTTGGGGTAGAAGGGATGAAAAGGAGAGTCCTAAGGCACATAAAAATGAATTGCGCCCCCATAGAAACCTCGGATCGTAACTATGGTCATAATCTTTCATCGGTTCTAAGAGAAAGTCCTTTAAAGATTTGGAAATTTTCTTTTGAAGAAGTAGAGAGCAACCCAGATAACTTCAATAAATTCGAAGAGGTTTCAATAAATAAAGATATTTTTGGGTACATACCTACAAAAGAGGATATTTTTTTGATTTGTAAAATAGTTTCTCCGAAGGGCCAAGAAATCAGAGGAGAGGTATTAAAAAGGTCTATTGAGAAATATTTTATGGATCAATGTCGCCGATTGCATGAAGATTGGTGGGAGTATACCAAAAAAAATTTGGAAGATTGGTCGAAACAGAAATAACAAATGGGAATTTACGAACAAATTATTGAAGTATGTAAAAGCAGAGATAAAGAGATCTTATCCGCTTTTGAGATCAAAAGCCTTGTTGAAAAAAGGTATGGAAGTAACGTAAGTAGTGTAATCCCTTCGGACTATTGTTATAATAGAATAAATGTAGGTATAGATTTCAAAAGGCACATCTTTATCTATATGGGGGGAGGGAACTTTAAATATGTCGGTGAAAAATTCCAATACTCCGGGAAAATATTTTTTAGGCCTAAAGGTGGTGATGAAAGAGCCGTTGGGGAATGGGATAACGGAAAATATTATTTATGGGAAAAATTTCCAAAGGTTTCAATTGAACATTTTAAGCCGGAAATGAATCCTTTTGGGAAGTTAGATGAAATAACAATTGGTGGACTTCCTTTCGAGCAAGAAGGTTTGGTTGGTGAAATTCCAACACAAGAAGAAATCATCAGGATTTGCAGGGTAGTTGCTCCGAAGGACCAAGAAATCAGAGGAGAGTTATTAAAAAGGTCTATTGAGAAATATTTTGATATTAATGGTCGAGATCTTCAAAGCGGGTGGTGGGAGATAACGAAGAAGAATATGATGGAATGGTCGAAAAAGAGGTAAACTATGCCTAATTTTTCATATGATCCCGAAAAAGATATTATTAAGGTCTGGAGTAACACGGCATACCTATATGATTATTTTGAAACCCATGAATATTTCTTTTCCAAAGAGATGTTAACCAGATACTTTCTTTCTTTGAAGACCAAACCCTTCGTTATCCTTACTGGAATTTCAGGGACAGGGAAGACGAAAATTGCCCAGGTATTTGCTCATTATATGTGCCAGGAAGAGGAAACAAAGGAAGAACGGCAAACCCGGTATGCCTTTGTTCCGGTTAGACCGGACTGGATGGACAATAAAGGGCTCTTAGGGTATTTCAACCTGCTTGATGAGAAATATCACTCCACTCCTGTCCTTAGAATTCTGCTTGAGGCAGAAAAACATCCCGACAAACCCTATTTCGTCATTCTGGATGAGATGAATTTGGCAAAAGTTGAACAGTATTTTTCTGATTTTCTGAGTATTATGGAGAGCAGAACCACCGGTGACCCCCAGGGGGAAAAGCTGAATTTGCACGCGGTAAAGGAGGCTAAAACTCCTGATGGATTTTCGATTCCCCAAAATATTCATATTCCCCCGAATGTTTTTTTCACCGGAACAGTCAATGTTGATGAATCAACCTATATGTTCAGTCCTAAGGTTCTTGACCGGGCAAATGTTATTGATTTCAATGAGGTTGATCTAAAGAATTATGGAAAAGGCTTTTCAACTTCGGACCGGTTCGTATTGAAAGATGCTGATATCCTGAAAAAACTTCTTCCGATTCCAAATTCATCTTTTTTTTGTTCCAAAGCGGACTTTAGCGAATTGACAAAAAAATATCCTAAATTTGGGGATTACCTTTCCGAAGTTCAGGACATCCTTTATCCCTCCAATCTTCATTTTGGGTATCGGGTTATCAATGAAATATCGGCCTTCATCCGCTATGCTTTTGAAATGGTTGATGGGTTGATCCTCGAAGAGGCTATTGACATCCAAATACTTCAGAAAATCCTTCCGAAATTTCATGGCACTCAGGCAAAATTGGAAGGACCCTTAGAGAAATTTCTTGTCTTTTGCCGTGGGGAAAACAAGTTGATAGAAGAATCTTATCTTGAAATAGCCGCCTCCTTCGATAAGGAAGCCCGTTTCCCCAGGTCTGCTCAAAAGTTGGCCCGGATGATTCTGAATTTAAAGATCCAGGGTTATGCCAGTTTTATTGAATGACATGGCTATACTTGGTTATTCCTCCGAAGCTCATATGGCCATCGCTGAGGAACCAATATTCCCATCCGAGGAAGAAGTTTCTACCTCCATCAACCATCTCCATCTCCTATTGATCCTTCAGGACCGGCAAACCTATTTCGTAAAATTTTACGGTAATTCTCCCCCGTCTTTTTTCCCCAAGGTTGGGGATTATTATAATCTTCGCCGATTTCCCGATCTTCTATTTGAAATCGGTTTTCGCAACACAACCGGTTTGACAAGGATAGGGCCGGTGCCTGTCTATGTGGAAAGCAATAAAATCAGTAGGGCCTCTTATGAGGCCATGCTTAATTTTATTGCCGAAAAATATGCCAATCTGGTATTTGGCCTTGCCTCCCCACTTGGAGAGGGTTTCCGGAAAAAAAGAGCCGGCTTGGACATGCCTTATATCGAGTACCTTTTTTTAAAAAGGTATTTAATCGACAGCTCCCCAAGTTTGGATGCTATTACGTCTTTGATCCTGGCCAATCCACATCATCGGCTTGAAAGGGAATTCCAAACCAATTCAATCGAGACTATTGGAACGGTTTCTCCAGCCGCCATATTAGGTATCTTTAACGATCCTAACCGCTTGGCCTCTCTGGGGGCTGGCCATAATCTTTCGCTTACTTATCTCGGGTATGCTATTTATAACAAGACCGGTAAGACATTCTATCCGGCTGAGGTTGTTGAAGAGCGGAAACATCATACGGCGGACACGAATGAAAACCGATTTGTGAAGTTTTTTTTACAATCTTTACAACGCCGTCTTTATAGCTTGGAAAAAGCCCTTAAAGGGAAGACAGGTGGTTATCTTAATCCCGACATTGAGAACCATTTGGAAAAAATTAAGAAAAAAGTCTCTCTTTTATTAAGCGATCCAATATGGAAGGATGTCGGGTTATTACATTTCATTCCCGCAGGTTCGCAGGTTTTACAGCGACGGGATGGTTATCGGCAGTTGTTCCGGCTCTTTTCTTTGTTGCAACTTATAACCCAGTGTGATTTCGATGAACCGGACTTCAATAATATTCTGGAAACAAAGGACACCCCGACGCTTTTTGAATACTGGTCTTTCTTTATTATCAAAGATGTTTTAGAAGGTTTTAGACGAATTCTTTCCTGCCAAACCATCGTTTCTAAGGATCCAATGGAGCAAAAGGTGTATCACGGAATTCATATTAAATATGAAGGAGAAGTTTCCTTGTGGTTCAATCAAACATTCCAAGGTGTCTCCGGATTTCAATCAGGGATTGAGGTAACCGATCGGTATGCTTCCCTTCAAAGCTATTCCCATAATCTAAGACCCGATATTGTCATTGAAAAGAATGGGAAATATCTTATACTTGATGCTAAATACAAGGGGCAGAGAGGGGGTTTTTATGGAGAGGAGGTGGAAGGAACTATATTATCCTGGAAAGAGGATGATATAAATAAAATGCATACCTATCGGGAGGCAATCCGGAATGTCGTCGGCGCATTTATCCTCTATCCAGGAGAGAAAGAGGCTTTTTATAGAACCTTTAATGGAAGGGCTTTTTACGAAGGCGTTGGTGCCCTGCCACTAAAACCGGAAGTCGGAGCCTGTCCAGTTCATGGACATTTGGATAAAGTTACAAAGGTGATCCAAGACTTTTTAGAAAAGGATTGGTAAATACGAAAATCAATAAAATCCATCCCTTTTTCGGCTGGTCAATTTCCACTTTTAGGCCTGGACCTGATATCCCATCGAAGCATACCCCTTGAGCCTTTTTTGATACATTTTCATCAGCATGGGGACCTTGGTGTCCACGTAATCATAAACCTGAACGACCTTTTTATTTTCATGCAGGCGGTGAAAACGCCCGACATATTGTTGAAGGGTTTGGCGCCAGGAAATAGGCAATACCAAGAAGAATGTGCCTAACCGAGAATTGCCAAAATCCCGCTAAACTTTTCTTTCAACTATGCAAGAAAGGTGATTTTCATATTTCCCTGACTCTTATTCCCTGTTGAGTTTATCCAAATCCTTATCGAAGGTGAAATAGGTCCAGCTTTTTTCTTTGGCTAGGGTGTGAACAATGGCATCGACTATGTCAATGTTCTTATCATTGAACAACTGGAGACTTTTGATGAGCAAAGATCGATTGTCGTTTATCACCCCCTTGTAATTAAGAATACCCGCCAGACCTTTAACAATATCCGGTCTGGGGACCTTATAAATTTTTATTAGCACATACACACATTCGATGAGCACCCCCTCCGGAATGAAAATTCTTGTGGCTCCCTCTTTGACCTGCCCCAGGAAACGATCGGCCTTCTGGAAATGCTCCGGATGGTCGGCCAGCAAATAGCGGAGGATTACATTGGCGTCAACGACGCAGATGTTTTTCATTGACGGCTTCTTCCCAGGCCTTTTCCCTGTCCTGTTTCATCGGTTTGTAGGATTTGGCATAACGCTTCAGGATTCCGGAAACATCCCTGACCGGTTCTATTTTAACCGTGTCGTGATCGGCAATGATTCTGACCATGTCGGTTTTTAGTCTTTCCCGAAACAGGCGGGGAAGGGTGATTTGGCCTTTGGAAGAGATCTTCACCGTTTTTTCTGTGGCAAGCATATTCATTCCTTTATTCTAATATTTTTCTTTATTATATAATAATATTTTTACTTGTCAAGAAAGTAAAGAGGTTGCGAAAATTCATTCCCCTTCCCGATGGACCGAAGGGAAAAGGGTGGGGTCGGTGTGGGGGATGAAGCGGGCGGCGCTGAAGCGGTTCATGAAATCCTGGTTGACGTTCATTTCCAGATAGGTGAGGCGTTCGGCGATGGCTTGCACTTCTTTTAAGGCCTTATAATCCAGGAGCACATCAGCCGCACCTTTGAGCGAGGTGTTTCCCAGGGGAATATACCGTTCCAAGGGCAGGTCCGGGAGCAATCCCAAGGTAATGGCTTTTTCGGGGTCGATATGGTTGCCAAAGGCCCCGGCCACAAAGAACTGTTCAATATCTTTCAGTTCATACCCTACGGATTGAACCAGAGTAGTCAGGATGGTGTACATAGCCGCCTTGGAACGCAATAGAATATCAAGGTCTACCTGGGTCAGAGTGATAGGCTGGCCGTTTTCCATCTCTTCCGCCGGCACCAGCAGAAAGGCCGGCTGACCGTCCACCTCAACCCAGCGCTCACTTTTTCTCTTCAAGTTAAACTTGCCCCGGATATCCAACAGACCGGCCATAAACAGCTCGGCGGTGAGGTCGATCAGACCGGAACCGCAGATCCCTTTGGGAGGCCCTTCCCCGATCATCGCATAAGTTAGCACTCCGGTCCGGGGGTCAATCCGCACTTTTTCAATGGCCCCATCCCCGGCCACCATGCCCATACGGGCCACTCCGCCTTCCAGGGCCGGCCCGGCGGCCCCGGCACAGCCGATCAACCATTCCGAATTTCCGAAGGCCACTTCGGCATTGGTCCCCACATCCACCAGCAGGGATAAGGCTTTTTGTTCGTGAAGCCGGGAATGGAGGATACCGGCCAGGACATCCCCTCCCAGATAGCTGCCCACATTGGGGAAGCAATAGACCACGGCCCGAGGATGGATATTCAAACGCACTTCCTGGGCGGTTAGGGGATCGAGGGAATTTACCAGGGGGATATAGGGTTCGCGGCAAATGGTGGTCGGATTGAGGCCGAGAAAGAGATGGGTCATGGTGGTGTTTCCGGCCAGGGTCAGGGCCATGATTTCTTGCGGGGAAACTTCATGCCGCCGGCAAAGGGTAGCGGTCATCCGGTTGATTTCGGAAACCAGGACACTCTGCATTTCTTCAAGCCCGTCCTGGGTCCCGGCGTAGTGGATGCGGGTCAGGATATCAGCCCCGAAACGGGTTTGAGGATTTTCGCTGCCTGTTTCAGCCAATATAGTACCGCGGTTCAGATCCCAGAGCTGATAGGCCAGACGGGTGGTCCCCAGATCGACGGCCAACCCAAAGGTTCTCTTCGAAGTATCGCCAGTCTCCACTTCCAAAAGGAAGGGAACCGAAGAGACAAAGGAGAGAGTGGCCGTGACTTGATATTCGGCCGCTCTGATTTTAGCGCCCCAGGAAGGAAGTTGGGAAAAGGGTATAGTCAGGGTATCGATCCCCAAAAGCCCCTTTATCTGTTTTTTCAGACGGTCGATTTCCGCCGTATTATCCTTCAAACTGGGCGGAGGAAGCTTGAGAAAGACCTTTCGAACGATGGGCAGCGGCATATAGTATTTATTATTGGCGTTGATCCAAAAATGGCATGTAAATCCAAAGAGTATCGGTTTTTTATTCTTCTACCACTTTGTCCGGCGGAAGGGGCGGAGGATTCAAGGACAAGACCCCCCAAAAAAGGGGAGAAATTCACTCCAATTCCTAACGACATGAACCCGTTACTCGGAATTAGCGCTTTTGGAGATTATCGGATTACTACCTTAGATTTCTAATCCTTTCGAACGTAATTGTCTTTGAATATTGAGAATTTTCTCCCCCAGGGTCCGGTCCAATTCCGGGGTGCGGTCACAAAACTCCATGGCCACCATTTGTATGGCCCCCCCTCCTCTATGATAGTCGGGAAGGGGAAGCCTTTTAATTTTGGCTTGAAGGTTGAAGTGTTCGTCATCGATAATCAGGGTGATGTTCAACAATCCCTCAATTTCAAATTTAAACCTATTTGCCAAATCCGATGAGGCCGAGACGATCGCCCCCCCGATGGAGATATCGATGATGTTGACCGGCTGGTCAAATACGGACAGCCAGAGCCCGAAGTCGCTGGGTGGTTGTATCCGATAGAACATCCTTAAGTTATACTGTTCCGTGAGGGAACGCTGAACCAGGGCGATGGCTGGTACCTGCTGAGAGGGATTTAAAGAATAGTCGCGTAATAATTTAATAACTTTTGCCTGAAATCCATAACGAACCGGGTTTCCTTTTTCCTGGGTTAAAAAGGAAACCGTAACGGGTTTACCCTCGTAATCGGATAACATCATCGGCTCGGTTTGGGCAATAATCAGTTTTTTCCCCTCCTGATCATAGACCGTTGAGGATCTGATGTCATTGATTTCCCTGATGGCATTGCTGTTGACCACCAGGCTGATAGCCATTCCGGGTCGAAGTTGGGCCATAGTCCTGGTTAATTTTTTCTTTTGTATATATATTAGGATTATACCGAGATCAAGAATAAAAACGAACCAAAAGGCCTTGTAAAGGTTTTGGGTGTCTATCCCGGGAGATCTTGAAAGAAATTCAGGGTCGGCCTTTTAATCTTGTTGACCTGGGAAAAGATATTGAATACATTAATCCGTCATCATTTCCTTTAGGGTTTGTAAGGGGGGCCAATGCCCTTGATTTTTTCCATTGTCGGTTATTCCAACAGCGGTAAAACCCGTCTGTTGGAAAAACTGATCCCCATCCTGAAACAAAAAGGCTATTCCGTAGGGGTGATTAAACATACGGGAGAGAGCTTTTTGCTCGATCAACCAGCTAAAGACACTACAAAATTCATAAAAGCCGGTGCTGACGGCGTAGTCCTGTCCGGCAGGGATGAAATCGCCTATTGGGCCAAAACGGATGCCTTTTCACCTCTGACCCCGGACAGGATGGAACAGGTCTTTTTCTCCGACCGGGATATCCTTTTGACCGAAGGGTTTAAAAAAGGGGATAAACCTAAAATCGTCGTCCTGACCAAGGGAAAAGAGGAGCAGCTCATTAAAGAAATCGAAGGAGGGATTATTGCCACGGTTGGCGAATCACCGGTTAAGGAGGAGTGGCCCCATTTTTTACCTGAAGAGCATGAAAAGCTGGCCCAATTTCTGGAGGCCCGTTTTCTGAAAAAACGGACTCAATCACAGGTCCGGGTCATTCTCGATGGGAAAAACATCCCTATAAATCATTTTGTCCAGGAGACGATTAGAGGTGGACTGAAAGGAATGCTTTCTCCTTTAAAAGGGTTTTTTGATGCGGAAAAAATTCAGATCACCGTACATAAAGCGAAAAAAGGTCCATTAACATGAGCAAACTTCGAGTAGCCCTCTTGTTCGGCGGTCTTTCCAATGAAAGGAAGATTTCCTTAAAAAGCGGGGAAGAGGTTAAAAAAGCCTTAAATCCTGATAAGTACCGGATTACCTGTTATGATTTACAACAGGGGTTGGCCCCTTTAGTGGCCGATGCCCCCCAAATTGATGTGGCCCTGATTATCCTCCATGGCCGGTACGGGGAAGACGGGACCGTACAGGGGCTGCTCGATTTGTTAAAGATTCCTTATCAGGGTTCCGGGGTTTTAGGCAGCGCCATAGCCATGAATAAAGTCTTGACTAAGACCCTTTACCGGTTGGAGGGTTTGCCGGTGGCCAAAGACCGGGTGCTCAGGAAAGGGGACTCCCCGGATTTGGAATCAGTGATGGTGGAATTGGGTATTCCGGTAGTGGTGAAACCGAACCGGGAAGGTTCCAGCATCGGGGTAAAATTCGCCCATAGTACAGAGCAATTAATCGATATAATTGAACAAACATTTAAAATGGACCAGGAGATCCTTTTAGAGGAATATATTAAAGGAAGGGAAATAACTGCCGGCGTCATGGGGAATGAGGATCTCGAAGCGCTTCCCCTGGTAGAGATCATTCCTGCTGAGGATTATGAGTTTTTTGATTATGAGGCCAAGTATAAAGAAAAGGCTGCGCGGGAAATCTGTCCTGCCCCCTTACCAGAATCCCTCACTCTATTGGCCCAGGGGTACGCCTTAAAAGCACATAAGGCTTTGAAATTGAAAGGATACAGCCGAACGGATATGATCGTTCGGGGGGGCGATATTGTCCTTTTGGAAACCAACACTATACCAGGAATGACCCAAACCAGTCTTTTCCCCCAGGCCGCAAAAGCGGCCGGAATGGATTTCAGTGCTTTGTTAGATCGGTTGATTGCATTGGCCTTAGAGAAATAAAATTCGTCATCCGACTGATTTCATAACCGAATTTTAAAATCACCGAATAAAAAGAGGAGATACTTTTTACAGTATCTCCTCTTTAGTTTTTCAAAACAAACCGCAGGGATTATTTTCCGGTACCGGTTGCAGCCCCATGCAGTTTAACTTCAACTTTTTCATCCAGAGTGGCATAGTATTCACGGAGAATATCCAGCACCTCCTCGCGACCGAAATGATCGGGAATCGGCGTGCCTTCGGACAGGCCCTTACGCAAGGCCGTACCGCTCAGCATGACGCGCTCTTTCTTGTCGTGGGGGCAGGTTCTCAAGGAAGCCATACCGTCGCATTTGAAGCAGTAGAAGGTCCAGTCGATCTTCAGCGGGGTGCAAAGCAGGGCTTTTCCGCCGGCCGGCTTGGGAATCTTGTCAAAAATAGTCTGGGCTTCAAACATGCCGTAGAAATCACCGACACCGGCATGGTCACGGCCAATAATCATTCGGGAGCAGCCGTAATTTTGACGGAAGGTGGCATGAAGCAGGGCTTCACGGGGGCCGGCATAACGCATATCCAAGGGATAACCGCCCTGAAGGACTTTATCTTCGACGAAATAATTCTTAACCAGCACGTCAATACATCTTACGCGATATTCGGCAGGGATGTCACCCGGTTTCAGGTTGCCGACCAGCGAGTGAATAAAAACACCGTCACACACTTCGACAGCGATTTTGCAAAGATATTCGTGAGAACGATGCATGGGGTTACGCAGTTGCAGGGCGGCAATTTCACTCCAGCCCCTTTCTTCAAAAATCTTTCTGGATTCAGCCGGTCTCATATACACGCCGGCATATTTGGTTGGATATTCGGCTTCACTGAGCACTTTAACCGGGCCGGCCAGATTGACCTCTTTTTGGCTCATGACCATCTGAACGCCGGGGTGATCATCTTTGGCAATTTTCCAGAAGTCTTCGGCGGTCTTGGTGCCTTCGCCCATAAAAGTTTTTTCACATTCATAAATTTTGTCGGCTTCAGACATTTCGAATTTTTCGGTCACTTTCATGGTAGCCATGAATTCGTTACGTTCCGGGTCGAACAGGGCGATCTCTTCACCGATTGCTATCGCTGCTGCCTCTTCTTTGGAAGCGGAAAGCGTAACCGGGATGGGCCAGAACGTTCCGTCAGCCAGAAGATAACTATCCAAAACGCCTTTCCAGTCGGCCTTGGTCATAAAACCGGTCAGGGGGCTGAACCCCCCAATGCCCATCATGATTAAATCGCCTTTTTCTCGGGGGCTGACATCGATTTTTTTCAATCCTTGAGCTTTTTTCAATTCTGCCGCCAGTTCTGCGCCTTCCAGCAAGCAGCAGGTCAAACCTTTTCCGCCATGAGGTGGGAGTAATGACATGTGTTACTTTCTCCTTTCAATTCTTATTTGGGTTATAGGTAATGACATGGAACTTTCCACGATTACTTTTCATACATCGTTAGGCATTTAATCAAATCCATAAATTAAGTCAAGTGAAAAAATATACAAAAAGGGATAATGAAGGGAAAAGAACTCGGAAAGGGAATGAAAGGGGGAAAAGACCGGTTTGTCCGCCAAATTCCAGTGCACTATAAGGAGCTGAGTACAAAAGAATACTATTCTACTCACAAGAGGGTCTCGCAAAAAAGTCGAATTTTTTTAATCTACATGCCTTGGACCAGGATCAATTTAATGTTTTTTCAATAGGTTTTGTATAATTACCTCTTGGTTCCGGCCGGTCCGGGTTGGCATAAAGAAAAGATTGAAAAAGGCGTCGCCAAGCGACTGAGGATCACCAATGAATCATGTTTTTGTGAATATCGGGAGAGGGTCCACAAGGTTTTGGGGACCTTGCCTCTTTTGTTAAGGCTTTCCGGAACGTTGACAAAGTTCTAAGGCCAAAGGCCATCAGCCGTCAGCGGTTTCCCTTGAACTCGTAAGTTATTTTATTAACCGAGTATTTTTTCCCTTGACAAAAAAATTGAATCTGGTATACATAATCCTTCTTGTTACAATATTCACAAAATTAATAAAAATATAATTTAATTAGATAGTTAAGATAATAAAGGTTGTGACTTAGGTAAAACCGTTAACTAAGAGGAATCTCCCGGAAAGGTCTTTTAAAAACAGGAGAGTGGGTAACTGAATTGCTTCCCCGGGATGTCAAAGACGAAATTTATGATAGGGTGGTCTCCTAAGGGGAAGATCGATATCAAGAAAGAATTTCTGAAAAAACCCAGTGTCTAATACCCTATTTTTGGCAATTCGATGGTTCCTTGATCCAAAGGATTTCTATGTCCATGGAAATAAGGAATTCATCCGGAAGTGGGAAAAACCTTTCGAATGAAGGGGGGTGGGAAGGCAAGGAGCACAAGCGGAAGATTTACTGATGAAATTAAAAATCGCATTGTTGTAGCAATAAATAATATTATGTGAGGAGGAAACTATGCCAAGTTATGTGATTAAGGAAAAATGTGATGGCTGCAAAGGGCAGGATAAAACCGCCTGTATGTACATTTGCCCAGTGGATTTGATGTTCCTGGACAAAGACGGCTCCCTGGGGCATGGCGAAATGAAGGCCTTCAACCGGGACACCGCACTTTGCTGGGAATGCTATAACTGCGTCAAGATTTGCCCCCAACAGGCTATTGACGTTCGCGGCTATGCTGACTTTGTGCCCATGGGCGCCAGCGTCACCCCCCTTCGGGGTACTGAGGACATTATGTGGACCGTCAAATTCCGCAACGGCACCCTGAAACGTTTCAAGTTCCCCATCCGGACCACCGCTGAAGGCAGTGCCGTTCCCAGTGGAGGATTTGATGAAGGTTCCGGCGATTTGAAGAGCCCCTACCTGTTCACCGAGCCAGCTTCTTCCAAAGCGGCGGCTTTACCCACACCAAAAAAGTAACGAAGGAGGGAAACGATTATGGCAGATTATCCAACTGTAGAAGTAACCACCGATCTGTTGATCCTGGGTGGAGGAATGGCCGCTACGGGCTGTGCTGTTGAGGCCGCCTATTGGGCCAAGAAAAATGGCATTAAAGTAACCGCAGTCGACAAGGCCGCCTTTACCCGTTCCGGGGCCGTGGCTATGGGACTTTCAGCTATCAATCAATATATCGGTTGGGGCGAAGGTCAGAATACATGTGAAGATTATGTCCATTATGTCCGTCAGGACCTGATGGGTATTTCCCGTGAGGACCTGGTTTACAACATCGCCCGTCACGTGGACTCTTCGGTCCATCTTTTTGAAAAATGGGGACTGCCCATCTGGTTAGATGAAAACGGCAAGTATGTTCACGAAGGCCGCTGGCAGCTCATGATCAACGGCGAATCCTACAAGGTCATCGTGGCCGAAGCGGCCAAGAATGCCATGGACGCCGCCGGTTTTGAAATCTATGAACGTGTTTTCATCGTGGCTCCTTTGATGGACGGCGACAAGATCGCCGGGGCCGTCGGTTTCGGCACCCGCGATGAGAAGTTCTACGTTTTCAAGGCCAAGGCTGTTATTTCCGCCATGGGCGGCGCCGTACACGTTTTCCGTCCCCGGTCCACCGGTGAGGGTATCGGCCGTTCCTGGTATCCGCCTTTTAACACCGGTTCCAGCGCTTATTTCACCATCCAGGCCGGCGCAGAAATGACCTGTCAGGAAGTGCGTTTCATCCCGGTTCGGTTCAAGGATGCTTATGGACCGGTCGGCGCCTGGTTCCTGCTTTTCAAATCCCGGGCCACCAGCGCCACGGGCGGTGAATATATGGTCGTCCGTAAGGATGAGCTCAACAACTGGGCCCCCTATGGCTTGGCCAAACCGATTCCGGCCAACCTGCGTAACTACTTAGGTATGCTGGACGTGGAAGCCGGTTTAGGGCCGCTCTACATGGAGACCGCTGAGGCCATCCAGAATATCGCCAAGGAAGCCGGTGATGAAAAGGCCTTCAAGAAAAAGATGAAGGAACTGGAATCCGAAGCATGGGAAGACTTCTTGGATATGACTATTTCCCAGGCCATGCTCTGGGCCGCCAGCAACATCATGCCTGAAGCCAGCCGTTCCGAAATCGCCGCCTGCGAACCGTATTTCATCGGTTCCCACTCCGGCGCCTCCGGGGCCTGGGTCAGCGGTCCGGAAGACCTGGAAACCCCCTATAAATGGGGTTACGGCAATATGTGTACCACCAAAGGGTTGTTTGCCTGCGGCGACGCCTCCGGCGCCTCCAGCCACAAGTTCTCCTCCGGTTCCCACGCCGAAGGGCGTTTTACCGCCAAAGAGGCCGTGCGGTTCTGTGTGGAAAATACAGCCCAACCCAATGTCGATGCCGCTCAGGTCGATGCTCTGAAGAAAAAGATCCTGGCTCCGTTGAACACCTATGAACAGTTCTGCGGACTGTCCACCGATCCGGAAATGAATCCCAACTACATCAAACCCTGGCAGTATCTCCATCGTCTGCAGAAAATCATGGATGAATACGCCGGCGGTTGGGGATCCGGTTTCAAGACCAGCAAGTCTTTACTCGAAAGAGGGCTGGAACTGATGGCCATGTTGCAGGAAGACTCGGCCAAAATGGGCGCCAAGAACGTTTATGAGCTGGAACGGTGCTGGGAAAATCAACAAAGGACCTGGCAGGCTGAGGCTCATATGCGGACCATCCTTTTCCGGGAAGAGACCCGTTGGCCGGGGTATTATTTCCGGGCCGATACCCCGAAGATGGATGAGAAGAATTGGCATGCCTTTGCCAACTGCAAGTATGATCCCAAGAGCGGTGAGTGGACCATGATCAAAAGAGACGTGGTTCCCCTTATTCCGTAATTTGTAATAACGCATAACCTCCAGGCGCCTTTGGGCGCCTGGAGTTTTTTAAACGGACCTGTCGTTTATTTTAAGAGGGGAAGGAAGCCTCCTTCCCCTCTTAAAATAAACGGCCTAAATAGCCCCTATGCAAATTCAGGCTGTCCTCTTTTCCAAAAAATCAAAGATTATTTCTTTTTCAAGAACCATAAAATCAATTCCTGGAGGAGTGTAATGGGAGATAACAAAAGTATTTTGATCGTCGGCGGAGGCATGAGCGGAATGACTTCCGCCATCGAGGCCGCTGAAGTCGGTTACGACGTAGTGATTGTGGAAAAAAACCCCTATCTGGGCGGAAGGGTGGCCCAACTTTACCAGTATTTCCCCAAACTGTGCCCGCCCAACTGCGGCCTGGAAATCAACTTCAAAAGGACCAAAAACAGTTCGCATATCCAGTTTTATACCCTGGCCGAGGTCGAGTCCATCAGCGGTCAGGAGGGGAATTATCAGGTGACCATCAAGACTACTCCGCGCTTTGTCAACGATAAATGCACCGGTTGCAATAAATGCGCCGAAGTCTGTCCGGTGGAGCGGCCCAATGCCTTTAACTTCGGTATGGATAAGACCAAGGCCGCCTATCTTCCCTATGCCATGGCCTTCCCTATGCAATATGTGATCGACGGATCGGTCTGCCAGGGAAAGTCCTGCGCCAAATGCGTCGAAGCCTGCGCTTATCAGGCCATCGATCTGGACATGCAGCCCCAGACCATCACCCTCAACGTAGGGGCCATTGTCTGGTCCGCCGGCTGGAACCCCTATGACGCCTCCAAACTGGAAAATTACGGGTTCGGTCAGTATGCCAATGTCATCACCAACGTTATGATGGAAAGGCTCTGTGCCGATAACGGACCAACCAAAGGGAAGATCCTGCGGCCTTCGGACCAGAAAGAAGTGGAGAAGGTGGCCTTTATTCAATGCGCCGGATCAAGGGATGAAAATCATCTGGCCTATTGCTCAGGGATCTGCTGTCTGGCTTCGCTCAAACAATCGACTTATGTCCGTGAAAAAAACCCTAACGCCGAAGCTTTTATTTATTTCATCGATATCCGCGCCCAGGGTAAGCTGGAAGATTTCTTTGTTAAAGTGAAGGGGGATGAAAAATTGTCCTTGGTCAAATCCAAAATCGCCCTGATTACCGAAGACCCGGCCAGCAAAAACCTTATCCTGGAAGGGGAGGATACCCAGACCGGTGAGCGGATCCGGGAGACTGTGGAAATGGTGGTCTTGGCCACGGGTATGGAACCTTCCACGGCTACGGTTAAGGTCCCGGCTGAAGTGGCTTACGATGATTACGGTTTTATCGTTTCCGATCAGGAGCAAAAGGGAATTTACGGGGCTGGTTGTATCAAGAGACCGGCGGATGTGGCCGGTGTGGTTCAGGATGCCACCGGGGCGGCGCTCCGGGCTATTCAATCTGTGGTGAGGAGGTAAAGGCGAATGGATAAGAAACTTGGCGTATATATTTGTACAGGATGCGGGATCGAAGACTCCCTGGATATAGAGGCATTGAAAAAAGTGGGTACCAAGGAATTCAAGGCCCCGGTATGCAAGACCCATTCCTGGCTCTGCGGTGCCGAAGGGGTGGAAATGATTAAAAACGATGTAGCCAATGAAGGGGTCAACACCCTGTCCATTGTGGCCTGCTCCCCGCGGGTGAAATACGATGTCTTTGATTTCGGTCCGGTACTGATGGACCGGGTCAATATCCGTGAACAGGTAGCCTGGGTCCTGCCGGCCGGGGAAGAAGATACCCAGATGATGGCCGAAGACAATATGCGCATGGGGCTCATTAAGCTGAACAAGAGCCAGTTGCCGGAACCCTATCAAGCGGAGAATTTAAGCAGGAACATATTAGTGGTCGGCGGCGGGTTTGCCGGGATGAATGCCGCTATCGGTGCCGCTCAGGCCGGGTATCAGGTGATGCTGGTGGAAAAAGAGCCGGTGCTGGGCGGGTTCATGAATAAAATGCATCTGCGCATCCGTCCTCCTTACAAAGAATTGAAATCGGTCGATCTGGAAGAGCAGATTAAAAAGGTGGAGGCCGAACCGAATATTAAAATTCTGACTTCAGCAACCATTGAAAAGATATCCGGCGGACCGGGTATGTTTGATGTGACCATTTCCCAGAACGGTTCCTCTCTCAGCGAACGGGTCGGGTCGGTGGTTCAGGCCACGGGCTGGAAACCCTATGACGCGGGCAAACTGGAACATCTGGGTTACGGGAAGTTACCCAATGTCATTACCAATGTCCAGATGGAGGAGATGGCCAAGAATGGTAAGATCACCCGGCCTTCGGATGGTAAAGAGGTTAAAAGTATTTTATTTGTCCAGTGTGCCGGTTCCAGGGATGAAAACCACTTGCCCTATTGTTCCTCGGTCTGTTGTCTGGTTTCTTTAAAACAGGCGACCTATGTCAGGGAACAGGATCCCGAAGCATCCATATATATTCTGTATAAGGATATGCGCACCCCTCATCAGAGTGAGGATTTTTACCGCAAGGTGCAAAAAGACGGGGCCATCTTTATTCGGGGAGAGATGAATTCCATCAGCGAAGACGGAAATAAGAGTTTGTCCGTCGAGGCCAGCGACGCTTTACTGAATGAAGCCATTCAACTGGATGAATTGGATTTAGTGGTCCTGGCCACCGGTATGGTCCCGACCTCGATTGATGAAGCGGCCCTGAACCTGGATTACCGTCAAGGACCGGCCTTACCGGTTAACAAGTACGGATTTCCTGATTCCAACTTTATTTGCTTTCCCTACGAAACCCAGCGGACCGGGGTTTATACCGCCGGTTGCGTGCGCAGCCCCATGGAAACAGCCATCTGCGCCGAGGACGCGACCGGGGCAGCCTTGAAGACCATCCAGGCTATTGAAGCCACGGCCATCGGAGCCTCCACCTTCCCCAGGTCCGGAGACCTGACTTATCCTGAATTCATGATGGCCCGCTGTACCCAGTGTAAACGCTGCACCGAAGAATGTCCTTTCGGGGCCATCAATGAAGACGAAAAGGCCAACCCCTTGCCCAATCCGACCCGTTGCCGGCGCTGCGGGACCTGTATGGGGGCCTGTCCGGAACGGATCATCTCCTTCAAGAACTACTCGGTAGATATGATCGGTTCCATGATCAAAGGCATCGAAGTGCCGGATGCCGACGACGAAAAACCCAGGGTCATTGCCTTGATCTGCGAGAACGACGCTTACCCGGCTTTGGATATGGCCGGAATCAACCGGATTCCCATCGATCCCTTCTATCGGTTTATTCCGGTGCGTTGTCTGGGCTCGGTCAATCTGGTCTGGATCGCCGACGCCCTGGCCAAGGGGATTGACGGTGTGATCCTGTTGGGCTGCCGCAAAGGGGACGACTACCAATGCCATTTTATCAAGGGCAGTGAGTTGGCCAACACCCGTATGGAAAAGATCTCGGAAACCCTGGGCCGCCTGGCCCTGGAGCCCGACCGGGTCCGAGTGGAAGAGATTTCCATCAATGACTATGACAAACTTCCGGTCATCCTGAACGATTTTATGACCAGGATCAAAGAGCTGGAGCCGAATCCGTATAAGGGGTTCTAAAAAACAGAAGTCAGAATTCAGGAGTCAGAAGTCAGTAAAAAAGATCGTTCAAACATAATGGGTTTAAGGTGTAGGGTCTAGGGTTATAACCTTAAACCTTGTACCTTATACCTTACACCCAGACATTTAAAAAGGAAAGCGGTATGGAACAGGTAGTAGGGCCGAAATACGGTTTCGGTGGTGGCAAGGCCTATGATCAGTCCTTTGCCCGCGAAGTCTACGAAAAAGTGGATGCCGGTGACGAACTCAAGATGTGCATGCAGTGCGGAGTTTGTGCCGGCTCCTGTCCCCTAAGGGAAAAAATGGATTATTCCCCTCGAAAAATTTTCGCCCTGGTCCGGTCCGGACAAAGGGAAAAAGTTCTCAGCAGCCAGGCCATTATGCTCTGCACCTCCTGTTATTCCTGCATCGTGCGTTGTCCTCGCAAAGTGCCGGTAATGGAGATCATGCATGGCTTGGCTCATTATGCCCTGCGCCAGGGTTATAAGCCCCGGGAGGAAACGGCCCTCTTCGGAGAAAAATTCTGGGGCAATATCTATCGACTTGGGCGGGTGGATGAGAAGGATGTGGCCTTGCGTTATTTCCTTAGTCATAAATTAGGCCAGGCCATCAAACTGATGCTGGAGAATAAGAATATGGGTATCGGGATGCTTCGTTATAAGAGGATGAAAGTGTTGCCCGAAAGGCCGATTAAAAACATCAAGTCTTTTAAAAAGATGCTAGATAAGGCCAAGGCCATGGGCAAAGGGGGTGCCGTCTGATGAATTATTTTCTTTATCAAGGATGCTCTCTGGAGGCCGGGGGGGTCCATTATACGGTTTCCCTGAAGGCCGTGGCCAAGGCTCTGGGTATGACCCTAAAAGAAATCGAGGATTGGAATTGCTGCGGAGCCAGTATTTCGTATGTAGGCGGAAACGATCTTTCCGTGGATATTCTGGCCGCTCGCAACTTGGCCCTGGCCGAGGCCCAGGGCGGAATGGATATCGTCGCCCCCTGCAGTTCCTGTTATATCATTCTGAATAAGGTCAATCGGAAATTGCAGGAAACCCCCGAATTGCTGAAACAGGTCAATGAAATTCTGGCTGAAGGCCGGCTGAAATACAGCGGCAAGATTCGTGTTCGGCATCTGCTGGATGTCCTGTATCATGATGTGGGTTTGGATAAGATCCGGGCCGCGGTCAAGAAGCCCTTACGAGGTGTAGCAGTGGCCGGGTATGTGGGTTGCCAGAGCGTACGGCCTTACGGGGAATACGACAGTGTGGAGAAACCGGTTATTCAGGACCGTATCATTGAAGCCATCGGGGCCACGGCCGTTCCTTTTCCCAACAAGATGCGTTGCTGCGGTTCGGGCTTGTTTCTGACCGAACTGGAGGCTTGTTATGAACTGGTCCGGAACATCCTCGGCGATGCCCAGGCCCAGGGCGGGAAAATTATTTCCACGGTCTGCCCTATGTGCCAGATGAACCTGGAGGCCTATCAGGGCCGGATGAACAAAGCGATCGGGACCGATTTCAAGGTTCCGGTAGTTTTTATTACCCAGTTGATGGCCACGGCCTTCGGGCTTTCGCGCAAGGAAGCGGCCCTGGATCGTCTGCTGATCTCCGCCGATCCCTATCTCAAGGCAGCCTGAGGTTCCTTAAAAATTTTTTATAAAAAAATGGCCCTTCCCTCATTATAGGGATAGGGCCTTTTTTTGTTTTCTAGTTGAAAACGAAGATCAGTAGGGAATTACGCTATCCAGATTCTCCCAAATGGATGCGATTTCTTCGGGCTCCACGTCAAAAACGGTACCGACCGGCATGGAAGTTTCGGTGGTGACAAATTCCGGATCCGGATCATGAGCGGTATAAAACTCGGTCCCTTCATTAAAGGCCAGTTCTGTTTTTAAAACCTCCCGGCCGATATCGGATAAATCCTCAATGGTCAGGCGGAGTCCGAACCGGGCCTTAAGCAGATCCTTCAAAAATTCAAATAAGGTCTTCACCTCCGCAATTCTAGCCAGAGAACAGTAACCCAGGGTATCCAAAACAGCGGCAATAAGCTGGGCCTTGAGAGACCTTTCCACCTGGCCTTCCTTGTGTTTGAATTTTTCATAGGAGATGCCGGCGGTATGGTCGGCCCCCATTGGGCTGGTCTTGTAGGTGACACCGGCACATTTGGTCACCCGTGGATCATGGGCGGGAATAGCCTGTCCTTTGTAGGCCGGTATCCTGTCGATGCCGAAGGCCTTAGCGGTGGATACCACTCCGTTGCCCAGGATGGTCCCCAATTCCGATCCCTTCTCCAATTCCTTAAACAAGGCCAGGGCGGATTCGACATCGCCAAAGGTCATTTTGCCGGCACTGGCCGCCACACCCAGAGCACTGCCGATTTCAATCGTGTCCAAACCCAGGTCATCGCATAGGCGGTCCAGTTGGGCCACCGCATCCGGATCGGACAAGCCCAGATTGGTCCCCAGCAGGGCCAGGGTTTCATACTCGAAACCGGAGGTCAGATAGTTACCGTCCGGTCCGAAATAATTGGTGGAACAGCGCACCAGGCATCCCGGCATACAGCCCTTTAATCCACCGCCCCGTTCCTGGTTCGTTTTCTCGAAGGACGGACCGGAAAGTTTTTCGAATCCCTCCGTAGGTTCATTACTGTAATTTTTAGAGGGGGCTGATCCCAGGGAGCGCAGGGGTGTGATCCCGGCCGGTGTGCCGTATTTCATCATATTCTGGGCCTGGGGATCGGCTTTTAATATCTCGGCCCAGTTTTTGATCGTTTCTCTAAAGGTTTTTTGATCCGTTAGTTCTATGGCCTGGCAGCCCCGATCATCAATAACCACAGCCTTGAGTCCTTTAGCACCCATGACGGCCCCCAATCCGCCGCGGGCGGCATGACGGGCCGGATGACCTTCGGTATCGGTGAACCCTACACTGGACGATTTCCACCGTCTTTCCCCGCCGATGCCAATGGAAACTATGGAGGCCTTCTTGTCATATTTTTTATATAGGGCCTCGGTCAGCTCATAATTTTTCATGCCCTTGTAAACATCGGCTTCTTCCAAGCGGGCCCCTTCTTTGGTTAGAACCAGAAGATACCATTTATCCTTTTGAGGAGTTCCTTCGACCACTATGGCCCGGATACCCAACCTGTCCATTTTCTGTCCGGCCGGACCTCCGGAGTTGGCTTCTTTGATGCCCAGGGTCAAAGGACTCTTGGCCCCGATGGAGATCCGGCCCAGGGAGGGAGCCAGGGTCCCGGCCAGGGGACCGGAGGCGATGACAAATTTTGCCTCCGGCCCTAATGGATCAGAGGCCGGTGGGACCTCTTCCATAAGTATTTTGGCACAAAGCCCCCGCCCGCCCCAAATCTTCCTTTCTTCAGGAAGGTCCTGGAATGAGGTTTTCAGTTTAGTCATATTTACTCTGAGTATTTTGGTCATGGTTTCCTCCTGATCGGTGGTTCGTGTCTGCGGAAAAAGAATTCTCGTCTATCCGATTTAAGCCTTGATTAAATCAACCTATTTAATAATATAGAAAAAGAAAGGGGAGGTGTCAATCTTTGAATTTTCAAGAAGAAAAATGCATAAAAAGATCCGTTATCTTTTATTTGATCTTTTCATTTTTTTGTTGGATAATTCTTTGAGTTTTATTAGGATTCATTATCGTAAAAAATACTTAAAAGTCGATAAGGGGGAACATTATGCTGCAAACCAAAATGACGGAAATTCTGGGTGTAAAATATCCTATCCAATGCGGGACCATGCAGGGTATCACCACGGCCGATTTGGTAGCCCCGGTGGCTAATGCCGGCGGATTTTGCTGTATCCCGGCGGCCATGTTTCAAACCAAACAGGACTTCATGGATGAAATTAAAAAGGCCAGGGACCTGACCGACAAACCCTTTGGGGTCAATGTGGGTTTGTTTCCGGAAATGACCACCACGGTTACGGCTGAAGAAAGGATCAACTGGGTCATTGACTCCGGGGTAAAGATCCTGGAAACCGCCGGACGCAGCCCGGCTCCCTACCGGGATCAGATAACTAAAGGGGGGTTAACCCATATCCATAAATGCGCCCGGGTGCGGGATGCGGTTAAGGTGGACGGTCTGGGTGTGGACATGGTTTCTATTGTGGGAACGGAATGCGGGGGGCATCCCAGCATGGAAGATGTGACTACCCTGGTGCTGATTCCCTCTGCCCTGGATCAGATAAAAAAACCTTTGATCGCCGGGGGGGGTTTGCCGA
>JBFMBU010000064.1:0-5815 GCA_040755035.1 Thermodesulfobacteriota bacterium | reverse complement strand
GCAGCCCCCCTGCCCTCCCTCACCTAACAAACCCTGCCACCGCCGGGGGGGGGTTTGCCGACGGTAGGGGGTTAATGGCCGCTTTGGCACTGGGCGCGGCCGGCGTGAACATGGGCACCCGTTTTATGGCTACACAGGAATGCCCCATCCATCCCAATATCAAACAGAAGATGCTGGAGATGCAGGAAACGGAAACGGTGCTGGTCATGAAATCTTTAAAAAATCCGAGCCGGGTCTTTCTGACCCCGGGTTCACAAAAAATACTGGCCCTGGAGGCCAAAGGGGCGACTCTGGAGGAATTGGCCCCCCATATCGGAGGCGGTGCCTCCCGCAGGGGGTGGAAGGAAGGCAATACCGAAGAAGGGATGTATTCGGGCGGTCAGGTGGTGGGACGCATCCACGATGTTCCTACCGTAGCCGAACTGATGGAGCGCATTATCGATGAGGCCACAGTCGTGAAAAAAAGGATGGATGCCCTTTTTTAAGAGCCTCCAGCAAAATGTCGGAAAACCCTTTTTTTGTCATTTCGATCGGTCGGTTTTGCCGACCTTTACTTAAGGCTTCCTTAAGGAAGCCGGACCAAAGGGAGAAATCTTAAAAATGTTTATGAGTTATCGTCGATTCCCTCTTCGAAATGGCAGAATTCGACTTTTTGCGAAACCATCTTTTTAATAGGAAATAGAAAGCAAAAAGGCCGGGTTGTTTGGTCGGTAGATCTTAGGCTACCCTCCCTCCCGGCCTTTCTTATTCCCTATTTCCCCAAGACACCAAAAGGGCAAGTCGTCCTGGATCTGAACAGGACCAAAGAGAAGGAGGGCATAGCCATGCTCCCGGCCGACGAGTTTCTCAATGGACTGACCTTGAATTTAGTCGACTTGTAAAATTATCCGGAACAACATTTGTGTGTATTTAAGGTGTGACCATAACCTCCTTGACCCTAACACCCCATTCTTCGGTGAGATCTTATGCAGAAGGGATCGAATAAGAAAAAAACTTGACAGCTGAAAAATTCTATGTATCCTATTAGAATTATTCTAATAGAATAATTCTAATAGGATACATAGGAAGGGGAGTAGGTGAAAAATCCATTCACTTTGGGACTGGCCGGGAAGGGGGATTTTTGTGACCGGGAAAAGGAAATGGAAGACCTCCTGCGTCACGCCAAAAACGGTAATAAAACGGTCCTTTTTTCCCCCCGCCGATATGGAAAATCGTCCCTGATCTCCATGGTTCTGGATAAGCTGTCGGAAGAGGGTTTTACGACGATTTATGTCGATTTGTTTCCCATTACTTCGGAAAAGGATTTTATTTCCAGATTGTCGGAGGGTATTCTAAAAGGGATAGGGAAAGGGATCGACCCACGGACCGTTGGAGAAAAAGTATTTCATCTTTTTAAAAGATTGATCCCGAGTATTGAAATAAAACCCGAAGGCTACAGTTTTTCAGTAAAATACGACCAAACGACGGATTCAAGATTACTGTTGGAAGATCTCCTTGAGGGTTTATATGCCTATACCAAAAGGAAAAAAATCAAAACCGCTATTGCTTTGGATGAATTTCAGGAAATCACGGAACTTCCGGAATCGAAAAAAATTGAAGGAATATTACGGTCCCATATTCAATCTCATCGGGAAATCGCCTATTTTTTTATAGGGAGTCGCAGAAGAATTCTGAATGATATGTTCTTGGAAAAAAGCCGAGCTTTTTATAAAAGCGCTTTTTCTTATATCCTGAAAGAGATTTCCCGAACCGACTTCGTCACTTTCATAATACGAAAATTTAGAGAAAGTGGAAAAGTATGTGATAGGGAATCGGCCGAAATCATTTATGATACAGTCAGGGGATACCCGTATTATGTTCAAAAGCTGGCTTCCATTACATGGGATTTGACCTCGAAAAAATGTAATCCAGAGACTGTTTTTTCTGGATTTAAGCATCTGCTCCAAATGGAGGTCATTGATTTCGAAGGTATCTGGAGCGGACTTACTTTAGTTCAAAGGGCTACGATCAAAGCCATCGCCAAAGAGCCTGGTTCAGCCGTATTTTCAAAAGATTTTCTTGAGCGATATCGCCTTTCAATCGGGGGAACCCAAAAAGCGGTAAAGATACTGATATCCCGAGATCTTGTTGAAAAAGACAATGAAAAAAAATACCGCTTGACCGACCCGGTAATGGCCAAGTGGCTCAGAGACGTTTAGGAAAAGGAAAAAATAATTATAACCATTAGATTTTTTTGTATTTTTTCAATCTATTTTTATCAGACCTTCTCTTAAGAAGATAGCAACGGCATGGGTCCGGTTCATCGCGTCCAATTTCTTCATGATACGATCCATATGAAACTTCACGGTCCGCTCACTTATATTTAGGATCTTCGAAATGTCACAGTTGCTTTTCCCGTAATGGGGACGCTGGTGCAAAAACAACTTATGGTGTGATTGGAGGGTCAAACCTTGGGTTTGCCAAAATGTTAATTTGAACGATTCAATAAATTGCGGTGAGTTCCGATACGATAATAGGCAGGGTTCAATTTATCAAAAACCTTCGGCGGCTAAGGCGAAGGGAAAGGGATAACCGATAATAAACCCTGAGAAAAAATCTTGACACCTTCTTTATGGTCATTTAATATGACCACAAAGAAGGTGTTTAATGCAACGATACACTATCGCTGCAGTAAAAGCCCATTTTCCCGAACTGGTAAAAAAGGCCTTGACGGGAGAAGAGATAGTGATGGTAGTTGTCTGACAAAAGCAGCCAGTCAGGCCATATCTGATACGAATGATGAATGTTAACTGAGCATGGTCAATTGCTGGGACATGGCCATAAAATCAAGCCTCGGCAAACTTCAACTCACTCGACCTATTGATGTCTTCGTTTCGGAACAAATGAGAACTAACCAATTTACCCTATTAAACATTGAACAGCGCCATATCGCCAAGATTGAAAAACTGCCCTTTCCCCATGGTGAACCTTTTGATCGGCTGTTGATCGCCCAGGCGATTACAGAAAAGTTGACCCTGGTTTCACACGAGAAATTCTTTATGGATTACGGGGTAAAACACCTTTGGTAACTAAAGGGATAGGGTCACAAATAAAGGGGAAAGAGGGGGGACGATATGAACGACAAGACGAATAAAAATCCTGGGGGAGACAGGGGGGTAAGTGCGAATGCCTTGGTGACAAGGCCTAACCCAGACCCGGCTGCCGAGAAAGCCAAAACTACTGGGGTTGAAGACCTTATCTTCCGGAAAAGCGCTACCTGACTCAGCCCACTATCACTTAGCCACCCGTACCCTAATACCTCTGAGCAGACATGGCTCCGCGTCTCCACCTTCTTTCTTCGAATATTGAAAAATGATATAGAAAACTTCTGAAAATTGAGGTTGTCAGTGAAGATTCAAATCGATTTTCGGGAAAAGGCTTCAGGGATCATTGCGTTACTCCAACAAGAGGAAGTTTTTCTGGAAATCGGCAAAATCCCTTATGGGGATTACATTATTAATGAAACGATTACCATCGAAAGAAAAACCGCACGAGATTTTCTTATTTCAATAATCGATGGCCGGCTATTTAGTCAGCTTTCTAATCTTAAAAAGAACTGCATTCATCCCTTGCTCCTTATCGAGGGTAATCCCTTCGAAACCGATTTACAATTCGATCCCCTGGCGATCAAAGGGGCATTATTATCTACTCAGGCCATCTGGTACATCCCCATCGTATCTTCCGAATCTATCCAGGATACCAAAAATCTTTTTTTAATGATGGGCCGGCAAGAAGAACGTTTTTCGGATGTAGTTCCCCTCAGGGGAGGATATCGACCAAAGCGATTGAAATCCAGACAATTGTATGTTCTGCAAGGGCTTCCTCAAGTGGGACCAACACTGGCTAAGAGACTATTAGATCATTTCGGCGCTGTTTCAAAAATTATGCAGGCCCCGGTTGAGGAACTATTAAAAGTGGAAGGGGTAGGGAAGGAATCGGCCAATAAAATCAGGGAGGTCCTGGATGCGGAATGGGAACAAAGGATATAGCGTCACCGGTTTTTGGCCGCTGTTGCCGATATATCAATGGCAACCCATCTTGGTGACAAAAAAACCACAACCATAATTTAGGGCGGAGGGTGCTATTATATGTCCGGAGGGATGGCTTTCAGAAAAGATTGTGAAGATTGCGGTCGCAGTTTCTTAACCTCTGATCGGAAGGTAAAATATTGTCCGCGTTGTACCGGAAAGGGCCGAAAAGTGGAGCAGCCAGGAAAAACAAGGGCAAAGGAACACATTCTTGGTCGAAAAAACCTATTTCTCTTTCCTGGAAAAAGAAACCTCCTTTGGCAGGCTCAAAGAACAGATCTGCCTGGCGACGGGAATCAATTCCTGGTTGGTTTCCCGGTATTTGGATTTAATTCATGATGGTGAGGAAAGGCTGAGGGAGATTCCGGATGTCTCACCGGAACAACGAACGGCTATTCTGGCTGAATATAATAATTACCTGGCCGGCTCCTACCCACCCGAACCACCTCTCCATTTCATGATTTCTGAAAAAATCGGAATCAAGGCCAAGCAGGTACACAAGGTCCTGTTAGCCTACCGACTCGACCGGTTCCGGGAGAAGTAATCACAGGTTTAAATAAAATTCCTGGCAGCGTCCTTCTCTCCCACCCAGCTTCGGAAGGACTGCCCAGGCAGTTCCATCGGGGCAGATGGATCAAACCTTCCCGGTTCGAGAGGGGAAGGGGTGTGGCCCCTTCGCCATTGGCAACGGGAAAAGGGGAAGCCTATTTCGGATTTCAGATAGTTGAGTGACCAAAGAATCGGTTGGTTTTTTTAATTTTCAGCTAACTCAAAGACAAAATAATAAGTTGTTTTAGTACCAGCGTCCCCTATAGGCGGCCGATCTTTTGGTCGGACTTCTAGAGGCAGTTTGACGGGATGCCTTTCCTATTCAGCGGCTGCCGAAAAAAGTGAAGGAAGAAGGTCCTATGGTGTCGGAAATTTGTATGAAAATACCTTCATTTATTATCCCGGAGGAAAGGTCATAAAATAATTATATCCATTTTTCAAAAAGTTATCTAAAGGAAAGCCATCTGGCACGGCCTGTGCTATAAGATAATTAAAAGCCACGCTACAGCTATGTTCAAAACCGCCATGCGACTAAACACTGCCCTGTCATCCTTATCCAGGTTTGCTTTATCGGTACTTCTGATCGTCTTGTATTGTTCCGGATGTGCCACCACAAAAAGCGTTCAGGAGGAAGGCCGATCTATTCCCGCTGATGTAAAACCTGACCTAACCATAATTGAAGATATTGAAGGTAATGTGTTTTCTCTCACCAAAGGAGAGGCCGTATTGGGTCGCCTGGTATTCTTCCGTGTAGAAAAGGAGGATACGCTGCCGGACATAGCCAGGCACTTCAGCCTGGGGATCGATGCCCTTCAGGCGGCCAATCCAGGGGTGGACCTCTGGCTTCCTCCGGCAGGGGAACATATTCTCTTGCCGTTAAGTTTTATCCTGCCCGATGCCCCAAGAAAAGGGATCGTCATCAACCTGGCTGCCATGAGGCTTTTCCAATTTAAGGGAAATGGTGAGACCTTGGGGGTCTGGACCTACCCGGTCGGGATCGGAATCGAAGAACGGCCTTCACCTACCGGTCAAATGGTTGTGGAGCGCAAGGTAACGCGGCCGACCTGGTATGTCCCGGCCTCGATTGCCGCTGATCATCGAAAAAAAGGAGACCCCCTGCCGGCCAAGGTCTTACCGGGACCGCAAAACCCCCTGGGGGACTATGCGTTATATTTAAGCAAACCGAGTTATCTGATTCA
>JBFMBU010000063.1:0-7418 GCA_040755035.1 Thermodesulfobacteriota bacterium | reverse complement strand
TGAGGCGGTATTTTTCTTCCTCGGGATTGACTTTGGGGCCGGGTTGGATGCTCAGCCTTTCCCGTACTTCGGAAACAATTCGGGCTACGTCAGGGGCACCTTGTCCCAGTTCTTTTTTTAATTCGGTGACATCTCGGTTGGAAGCGTAAGAACGCATGGCTTCAATAAAGGCGAGATAGGGCAGGGACAACGATCCTTCTTCATAGCAATGCCCTACTAAAGCCTGACCTCCCCTCAAAGAGGCATAGGTGGCTAACTGTTCGGTGAGGGCCGTTTTGCCGATACCTGGTTCTCCTACCACCATGGTCAGGGATCCCTGGCCCGAGGCTGCGGCATCGAAGGCTGATTGCAGTTGCCTCAGCTCCGGTTCCCTGCCAACGAAGACCCTTCGGTAAACCGGATTCTCACCCAAAGCCTCCGCTTCCTGAGAAGAGACCTTTTCGGCCTTACCGGATTCGATAGCTTCCAGGGATTTTAGAACTTCGGTTGCGGATCCTGGACGCTTGTTAGGATCCTTTTCCAGAAGCCTCATGATCAGGGCAGCTAAAGGAGGCGGCAAATCGGGGCGGTGCCAGGATGGGGAAACCGGCGGGGTATTGATGTGCTGGCCGATGATGGCCACGCTGTCATCCCCAGTGAAAGGAGGCCGGCCGGTGACCATCTCGTAGAGCATAGCCCCCAGGGAATACAAATCGGCACTGAAGGTGACCTCCCCGCCCATGGCCTGCTCCGGCGGCATGTAGTAATAGGTCCCCACCATCATCCCTTCCTGGGTCAAACGGGAAAGCTCCACGGCCAGGGCCAGACCGAAGTCCCCGATCCGGGCTGTGCCATCGGAACTCAGCCAGACATTACCGGGTTTAAGATCCCGATGAATGATCCCTTTACCGTGGGCATACTCCAGACCTCGGCAGACAGATTTGGTAATGGTGATCGCTTGCTCGATAGGCAGTCTTCGTTCCGGGGCCTTTTCTATCAATCCCTCCACATCCCCGCCGGGCATGAGGGGCAAAACCACATAGGGCTGGCCATTTTCTTCTCCCATATCGAAGATGCCGACAATATTGGGATGGTCCCCCAATTTCCCCATGGCCTGGGCCTCTCGCTTGATGCGCTGCCGAGAAGCCTGATCCAGCTTCTCGGTCTTGATCAGGGCAAAGGCTACATCCCGGTCCAGCACCATATCATAGGCCAGATAGACCTTCTTCTTGCCTCCCTCACCCAGAAACTTCTTGACCTGGTAACGGCCATTTGAAAAGGAGGTGGAGGCAGGGGTGGAGGGTGGAGCGGACATAGTTTGGGATGGTTCGGGTGCAGAAATCAGGGGCCGGCCGCATTTGTCACAGAATTTGGAGTCCTCAAGATTAGGGTGACCACACTGCGAACAGGTACGCTCAGTCTTCAAGGACTGTCCGCAATCCCGGCAGAATTGCGCACTGTCACGATTTTCAGACTGACACTTGGGACAATTCATGGTTATTCCTCCATTGAAATAATCTTTTCAAATGAAAGAGATGATCGGATTGGACAGGTCGATCAGGCTATAATACCTCCATCCCAGAGCATCGAAAGAAATTCTCTCCAGGGCACAATATGGATATCATCATGAATTCGCTGCTTACCTTCATTGCAAACGAGATAGGCACTCCTTGGTCGGTATTCCTGCATAAAGGCCTTCAGGGGACGGAGATCTGTGTTATCAATACGATTGGCGCCCTTTACTTCGACAGCAATTTCCCCGCGCCCTAAAATAAAATCAACCTCCAATCCCGTTTTGGTTCTCCAGAAATGGACCTCATAATCCAGTTCGCAGTAGGAACGGTGGGCCATGATTTCCATAAGAATAAAATGCTCAAAGGCCCGTCCGAACTGCTCTCCCTTCGGTTCGGGTATGCGGCGCCCGATGAGACCGCCGGCAATTCCAACATCGAACAAATAGAACTTTCCGGCCTTGGTGATGACTTGGCGCTCCTGTCGTTTTTTGTAAGGTTCAATCATGACACCGAGCAGGGTGTCCACCAGGATTTGATAATATTCTTTCACGGTTTTAGCATCGACACCGCAATCCCGGGCGATGTTGGCATAGTTAGTCAGCTCCCCATGGGAATAACCCATGGCCTCAAAAAACCGTGAGAAGGCCGGAATATTCCGGGTCAGACCTTCATCAAAAACCTCCTCTTTGAGATAATCCCGAACGTAGGAACGAAGCGATTTACGGTATTCTTCTTCCAGGTAGTGCGCAGGTATCAGACCTCTGTTCAAGACCTTGAGGAGATCCAGGTTGGATACTTCCTTTGAGACCAGCGGGTGCATCTCATATCGCCAGGCCCGGCCTCCGAGCAGATTGGCCTTGCCGCGTTTCAATTTTCTGGCGCTGGAACCGCATAAAAGGAAACGAAGTCCCTTGTTCTCTATCAACCAGTGCACCTCGTCCAGTAATTGCGGAACTTTTTGGACCTCATCAATGATAATCGGTTCCTTTAATTGTTGAGGGCTGGAGGCCAGGAGCTGTTCCCGCAACAGATAGGGGCGCTTTGTGAAATCTAAAAAAAGATCGGTTTGCAATAAATCATATTTCAAACTATTGGGGAAGGCCTCCTTGAGGTAGGTTGTTTTTCCTGTTTTTCTCGGTCCCCAAAGAAAAGCCGATTTTCCTTCCGGAAGTTTGATGCGGATGAGTCGTTTGATCGGTTCCATTATGGACAATACTCCAGTTTAGTATAACTAAAACGGAATAATATCCCTTTGTAATTTCCCTGTCAAGACAAATAACTCAGCTTTATGCCTTTAAAATCTCCTTGTGCCTAAGGGCCCGTTCCAAAGAGGGCTGCATTTTCATGTCCCGGAATTGAAGCTCCCATTAAGGCCGGAGCTTCCAGGCAAGGAAGTTTTCTGTCTTTGTAGTTTGCTCATTTATTCCCCGTCACGCCTTAAGCGGACCTGGAAATCCACAACTAAATAAGTTTAGATTTCTCTTAAAAAAACGCTTTTTTCAATATTCACTTGACTTCATACTGTTTACTGATATTATTGATAGCATGTGGCGAATAGAGAGAAATAACGAGATTACAAGCGGGAGAGACCTTAGATGATGATGCCAAAGAAGCTATCTTGAAAGGTCTGTTCATTCTCAGGGAAATTGGACCATCCTTGGGAAGGCCCTGGGTAGATTCGATTCAAAAAAGCCGTCATCAGAATATGAAGGAACTCAGGGTTCAAAATAAGCAGCGGCTGTTCAGAATCTTTTTTGCCTTCGATCCAAGAAAAGAAGTCATTTTACTTATCGGAGGGGACAAAAGAGGAGATAAAAGATTTTTTCAAAAGATGATCCCCTTAGCAGACCGCTTATACGACAAACATCTTGAAAAATTTGAGGATTGACATGAAAGCACACACAAGAAAGATAAATAAAAAAGGGGACTTTATTGATGAACTCACTTCTATGATTTCTCCTGAAAGGTCGAAACGGGCCCAAAAGGAGGCTGAAAAAGAAATTTTTCAAATACGACTATCCGAAATCAGAAAAAGAATGGGCATTCGCCAGGAGGATATCCGGTCCTTTTCCCAATCCGGCATTTCCAAACTGGAATCAAGGAAAGACATGAAAATTTCAACTCTTGTGGATTATCTTAATAATATCGGTCTGGGGTTGGAAATCAAAGTCTACCCAAAAGATCATAAGAGGAAGGGGGGGAAAGAGATAACCTTGCTGATAGCGTAGGCAGGAAAAGAACCAGACAAGAATCACAAACAAAGTTCCAAAAACTACGCCTTCAGGATTTCTTTATGCCGGAGGGCGCGCTCCAGGGAAGGCTGCATCTTCATGTCCCGGAATTCGGATATTGAAAAATCCAAGTGGGCGATGGCTTCGGTTCGCTCTTCAGTGAACTGTTCCAGGAGCAATTCGGCCAACTGGAGCCGGGAGAGGGCCAGCTCCGGCCGGAACTTCATTTCAGTGCAGATCCTGATGGCTTCCTGGTAATGTTGGCGGGCTTCATCATACCTGCCCAGCAAAGCCGCAGCCTCACCCATGTGGCGGGGGATACAGGTTGTTTGGAAAATGCCCGAAGTACAGACACCGGTGCCGGAGAAGCGTTTCAGCAGCAGCTCAGCCGCCCGCTTATGGCCGGTTAACATTGTTGCCTCGAGATATAGGGAATCGAAATAAATAGGTGTTTCATCTTCTGCCGTGCCAATGCCTGGGCGACTGACAACCCATCGTTCTAACATTTCTGAAACCTCGTTCTTCCGCCCAAGAAGAGCCAGCACCAAGCAGAATATGGGGTTTACCTCGAGCCTATCATCTCGTCCAGTAACAGTGCGGAGTCCACGCTCAAGGGCATCAAAAGATCTGCCCAAATAGATTCGGGCTCTATAACCTGCTTGGGCGGCCAGAATATTTGCAGTTAAAGCTACTCCTGCTTCCGCACCTCGGGAACGTATGTTTCGGGCTCCATCTAAAACTTCTTCCAGTCGGCCATCTAGGAGCATTAGGGTTGTATCCATAGCCATCGAAAAAAGCCAATGAGAAAAGTAACCAGTGCGCTTGGTTATGACGTGCAACTCATCCCAGGCCCGCTCCGCAAACTGTCGTTTTCCCAAAGTGAGGAAGGCATTACCTGCTAATTCACATACTGGCCCGATTATGCCTGTGTTCACTCCTGTGCGTGAACTTCCTATGAGTTCTTCAGAGAGTCTCACGCTCTCCTGGGCGTGTTGCGGTGCTGTCCTAAAATTGAGCAGAAAGGTTCCCACCACCCATAAAGTATTCGGGTCGCCCAGGTTACGGGCCAAAGCAAAGGCCTGGGTGAGGATCTTGATTCCTGACAGTCTTTCTCCTTTGGCACACTTTATAGCCCCGAGAGCCGAATCAACAAATGCGCGTTCTACGGAATCCGGTTTGGCATAACGATCGGCTCGCTGAGTCCATTCCACTGCCTGGGGCGAAGCCCAACCTGGGAGGGCTTCTTCACTGTAAATGGTAAATAACGCCGCCATACAGGCCCGGGAGGCACGGAAACCATCTTCAAGGGATTCCGCCAGGGAAAAGGCCTCTGGGGCAACTGTGTCAAGGATACGCCTAACTTCTAAGACTATAAGCAGGGCATCGCACAGGTCCAGCAACATATCTAATCGTTTGGCCTTATCTTCAGGGTCCAAAATCTCTTGAACCTTGATTGCCTGGTCAAGAAACTTTACGGCCTCACTATAGGCGTAAACGGAGATGGCCCTTTTTGCGGCCATCTCTCCGTAGCTGACTGCCTTTGCCAGGTCGGCGGAATCGGAAGAATAAGAAAAATGCTCGGCCAGTTCGGCGGCATGTTCTTCCAGGCGTGTTTTGTAGACTTCTTCCAGTGCCCGTGCAACCTGCTGATGCAGACGAATGCGCCGGGGGGCGATGATCTCTTCGTAAAGGGTCTGGCGGAAGAAGGCATGGGCAAAGCGGTAGTTCACCACGGCGCCGGCGCCGGTACGCTCTTCGATTACGGCAGTCTTGCGGGCCTCTTCCAGGGCTTTGAAGATTTCTTCTTCGGACAGGCCGGCGACCTGTTGAAGGACTTCCAGCCGGAAGTCCCTTCCAATGACTGCAGCTACGGAAAGAACCTTGTTACAGGATTCGCTCAAAGACGATAGGCGTTTCCCGATGACATCCCGCAGCCCATCGGGAATCCGCATCTCCACCGGTGTATCCTTGGAGGGCAGCCAGCGTCCTTTGTCCCGGACAAAGACCCCTTCTTCAGCCAGATAGCGAATCACCTCCTGGACAAAGAGGGGATTGCCTTCGGTCTGGCGATGTACCGCCTCAGCTAAACTCCAGGGCACCTGTTCTCCGGCTATCCCGGCCAGCATGCGCCGGACTTCATCGGCATTGAGGCCACGCAAGAGGACCCGGTTGAAGTTGGGAAGGCGTCTTAAATCGGCCAGGGAGGAAGACAGGGGATGGGTGCGGTCCACCTCGATATCCCGATAGGTACCAAGCAGGAGCAGCCTCTTGTTTCCCAGATTGCGGGCTACATGACCCAGCATCTCCAGGGTGCCCCGGTCGGCGGTGTGCAAATCTTCCAGGACGATTACCAAAGGGTTGGATTGGGCAATATTGCCCAGGAACTCAGTGACCGCCTGCATGAGCCGGTACTTTTCTTCTTCGGGATTTTCTTTGGGGGCGGGTTGAATGCTGAGTCTCTCCCGAACCTCCGAAACAATCCGGGCCACATCAGGAGCACCTGGTCCCAGTTCTTTCTTGAGTTCTGCAACATCTCTGTCGGAAGCATAGAAACGCATGGCCTCGATAAAGGCCAGATAGGGAAGTGACAGCGACCCTTCTTCATAGCAGTGGCCCACCAGGGCCTTGCCACCCCGCAGAGCCGCATAGGTAGCCAACTGTTCGGTGATTGCCGTCTTTCCTATCCCCGGTTCACCTACCACCATAGTCAAAGACCCCTGGCCCGAGGCTGCGGCATCAAAGGCCGATTGCAACTGTCTCAGTTCCGGCTCCCGGCCAACAAACACTCGGCGGTAGAGGGGATTCTCGGCCAGGGTTTCGGCTTCCCGGGAAGATACTTTTTCCGCCTTACCGGTCTCAATGGCCTCCAGGGCTTTGAGTACTTCTGAAGCAGAGGCCGGGCGTTTATTGGGGTCTTTCTCCAAAAGCCGCATAATCAAAGCAGCCAGGGGAGGTAGTAAATCCGGACGGTGCCAGGAGGGAGAGACGGGCGGGGTATTGATGTGCTGGCCGATGATGGCCACGCTGTCATCGCCGGTAAAAGGCGGCCGGCCGGTGACCATCTCGTATAACATGGCCCCCAGGGAATAAAGATCGGCCTTCACGGTAACCTCGCCGCCCATGGCCTGCTCAGGAGGCATATAGTAATAGGTCCCAACCATCATCCCTTCCTGGGTCAGGCGGGAAAGCTCCACGGCCAGGGCCAGACCGAAGTCCCCGATCCGGGCTGTGCCATCGGCCGTCAGCCAGACATTGCCCGGTTTGAGGTCCCGGTGGATAATCCCCTTGACATGGGCGTATTCAAGGCCTTTGCAGACAGATTTGATAATGGTGATCGCTTGCTCGATAGGGAGTCTTCGTTCCGGTGCCTTCTCAATCAATCCCTCCACATCCCCGCCGGGCATGAGGGGCAGGACTACATAGGGCTGGCCCTCTTCTTCCCCCATATCATGGATGCCGACAATATTGGGATGATCCCCCAGCTTACCCATGGCCTTGGCTTCCCGGCTGATCCTTTGGCGGGAGGCCTGGTCCAGCTTCTCGGTCTTAATCAAAGCAAAGGCCACGTCCCGGTCCAGCACCGTATCATGGGCCAGATAAACTTTTTTCTTGCCCCCTTCGCCCAGGAATTTTTTGACCTGGTAACGGCCATTGGAAAAAGATGATGGGGAGAGGGGAGAGGGTGGAGGGGAAG
>JBFMBU010000062.1:0-5188 GCA_040755035.1 Thermodesulfobacteriota bacterium | reverse complement strand
ACAAAGCGTACAGATATCTTCTTGGGACACGGGTGAAACAGCCATGGATCGTGCTCCGCCCTCATAGGGAAATCGGCCGGGAATTTTCAGGTCCCCCTGGGAATCAGGGGTTGGAAGGGCTGTGATTTTCTCTCTTATTTTTTCTCCAAAATCCATGGCCTTTTGCACATCCAGGCTGTCCGGCCGCCCATTGGCGATGGGAAACTCCTTCGTTGCAAAAGAGTGCTCCCCAATGAAAGCCCCACCGGCCACAGGAATAAACCCAAGCTCAATGGCCAGATTTTTTAATTCCAGCAAGGCATCTTCAAATTCCCGATTCCCGTAGACAACAATGAGCACCGCCAAGGTTTTGCCGGCTTGTAGCTGTTTGAATCGTTGGAGAGCGTCAACCGGCAGACGGCCACCGTATACAGGGGCGCCGATAATGACCAGTTCATTTGAAAAGGAGGGAATGATTGGTTGGGCTCCTTCCAGAAGGGTCAAATTGATAGGCTCGATATTTTCGACCTTGATACCTTTGGCAATACTTTCCAATACCTTTCGGGTGGTTCCTGTGGGTGAAAAATAGACGAGTTTCACCTTTTTAATTTCCATGATTATCTCCTCTCATCCTATAAGTTCATCCTTTGTCTATATTTTCTTTTCGGAGGCATAAACTCTATTAAGCCGTTTTTGAGATTGACCTGCCCGCTGTCGGGTCCTTTATTGAGGTGAAACCCATCAGGCCGGCATCCGGGCCTGGCGGTTAATTCTATTCCAGGCCAGGGAATAAAGAAAATTACGGCGGTCCGGGATTTTTTTCTTGGAGACCCTCTCCAGCCACCGCTCCTCAGCGGCCCCGGCTTCTGCAAAGCAGTGGGAGGTATAGGCCATACGTTTGGAGGCTGAACCGGCAGCCTTTTTAAAGGCCTGGGCGATAAATTCCTTTTCGAGGTTATCCCGTTCTTCTTTATAAAGGGTCATAAGGGTGGGGTAATCGCGCAGGGTGGTCCGATGGAGCGCTTCATGGCGCCAGAACAAAGCGGCCTGATCATAGGTGGACCCCGGGACCGGTCCCATGTCCGGCCATGGATTTTCCAGCCAAAGCGGTTTAAAAATACTGGTGCAGGGAGCAGCCGTAGCGGTGATAAAGTGTGTGGGTTTGGTGGGATGGAGAAGGGAGATCATAGAGCCGGTGGTCTGGCTTACCCTTATCGGACCGAACCCGGCATGCATGCAGACGTCGGCACCGGTAATGCCTTGATCCGGACGCCAGAGACCTTTATTTCTTTGCCTTCCGTGGTCCCGCAGGGCGGCCATCATGTCGGCAACCGTGATAGTTCCCTTATGCGAGGTCAATAACTCCGTGGTCCGCATACAGCGTCTGCGACAATCGCTGAATTTAGTATAAAGAAAATCGGAGTAACAACGGGCGAAATCGAAATCATCTCTTCCCTTGCACCAGCCTTTTTGGACCGCATGATTAACCAAATCCGGCGAGGCCAGGTCCCATTCGCGGCTGATGGTCAGGCCGTTGGAAATGGCATAAACGCCTTTGACCTTTTTAGTCGCCCAGTGGGGCCCGGCGGTTTCCAGGACCCAGGCCTCTTTAGGATCGGCAATCAGAAAACTGTTATGATAGAACAGCTTGTGCTGCAACCCGCAGTTGCCCCCCTGACCGTACTCAGCCAGCAAATCCGTAATCACTATAACGGCATCATGAGCGCAGGAAGCCCGCTCCAGGGCCAGACGCAGAAAATCCATACCGATGAGGGCGTTCCCTTTCTCGTAGGGGACCCTGGTAAAAACCGCTTCATTACCGATGACCACCCCCTGATCGTTGGCCCCCATCTCCGCCCCCCAGATCCAAAACGGTTTGGCCAGAAGGAGGGCATGGGTATGGGGAACCTGTGGAAGATCGATATAGGTGCACCGGACCCGGCTGCCGGGGGAATGATCGGCTGCCGGAATTCGGACAACCTGATGGGCTTCATTCGGTTCGCGATCGGAATTCTTGCCGAAGAGGGCCACCCCATCGGCGGTGACTTCAGCCGTGGCCACAACGGTATCGCACATGGGATAACTCCTTCCAGGTAGTGGGATGGAAAAATTTTTTATAAACAGGCGGAGGATAGCCTTCCGGCAATGGTTACCCCAAGAGAACCAACCCGGCCACCCAGGACAGGGGGTCTGTGAGAGATTCGGTTTTGCTTTTTATCTCGGCCGGCCAGCCGCAGACCTTCATCAGTTGGGAAACGTTGATGCCGAAACCGGACAGGGAAGGCCGGGCCTGGTCCGGGTTCCGGCACTTTCCTCCATTGGATAAGACCTGGCAGTCTTCCTGATCCTGACAGAAAATCTGTTTGCAGGATCCCCCGGCAAAGGCTTTGGCTCTGGAAAAGCCCCCTTGGACCGCTTCCTGTTCGATTCCGGCCACGATTTCATGCAACAGGCCCATGATGCCCCGGCGTTCATTGGAGAAAAGGACCGAGGAAGGGACAATCAGCCTGACAATGATGGCCTGGGGGAAATTCATTTGGAATTTTCTAAAGGCCTCCGGGCCACCGACATGGGGGGGACAGCTCGGCGACTGCCCGAAATTCCGGCATTGGGGTTCCCGACAGAGGTCGGCCAGATGGTCTTCCACCGGAATGTCCCGGGAAGCTAAGATTTGGGCCTCACTGGCGCCTAAGGACCTGGCCAGGTGGATCAAGGCTTCCAAGTCTGTATGAGTGGGGGGAGTCATCTTCACTTTTAAAGCAGGTCAGGGTATATAAAAGATAAACCAACCAATTGGAAAAGGGCCTCAAATCTTACATTAATAATGCCAAAAAAGCAAAGGGGCTTGAACCTTCCCTTTCCCCTTGACCCTGTTTTTTAGTTATCTTATACTTCAAGACAAAAAAAGAAAAGTCTTATCTTGATACCCTGAGGCGAAAGTAAGGAAAGGAAAAGTTACTGCTATGCCCTTTCAAAATTATCCAAAAAAAATGCTGAAAATAATTTTAAGAATAATACTGACCGGCTTCTTTCTTCTATCCGGTTGGAATGAAGGGCCTCTTCAGGCCCAGGAGGGCGGAGAGGTCAAGGCCGTCCTGGCCCAGTTAAAAAACCGTTTCTCCGCGGTCAAGGGCTTTCAGGCCGAATATGTGCGGGATATCGTACCCAATATCCCTTCGCAACTGCCGTCGGCGGCCCTTCAAGCCCAGGGGCGGCTTTTTTTCCGGTCTCCGGCCAAGCTGCGCATGGAGCAGCATAAACCCCGTCAGGAGCAGTTGATTTCGAATGGCGTCCGGGTCTGGTGGTATATTCCGGAAGAGAAGACGGTTACTATTTATCGCCTGAAGGATTACTATGTACAGATAAAACCGATTATGACTTTTCTGGCCGGACTGGGAGATCTGGATAAAGAATTTTCGGTTCGCTTGGAAAACCCCGGTTCAGGAGAGGCGGGATACTACCAACTGCTCTTAAAGCCCAGAAATCCACAGCCGGATCTGAATCAGATCATGGTCCGGATTTCCAAGACCGACTATTTCCCCCTCGAATTCACCATTAAAAATCTGATGGGTGACGGGACCCGTTTTCGTTTCAGCCAGGTACAAACCGGGGGCTCTTTCCCCAGTAAACGGTTCGAATTTATCCCCCCGAAGGGAACGCGGGTGATTTCCCAGCCCCCGGTTCTTCCTTCCACGAAATAGGGAGATAAAAAAGGCGCAGTTGTTTTTGGTCGCCGTCACGGCCGTAGCCGATCAGCCCTTTTAAAAAAGACCATTTCCAGCTTGCTTTATCCCGGTGATAGGTAAACAGGAGGCTGATGTCAAAACGGCGCAGGTCCGGCTGTTTCTGATGATAGACCAGGCCCCAGAGCAGTTTGGAAATTTCCTTGCCCTTCCCGTCCTGGTAGTATTCAAAAATTCGGAAGAGCATCCCGTAGTGCCTTTCCAGGCCTTCCCAGTCGGCCGGCATCACTGCCGGGAAATAAAAGTGAACCAGGCCCCGGCCGTCTTCGGCATGGCGGAAAAAAGGCCATATCCGGGTGATCCTTTCCCAACGGTCCTCTTTTTTAAAATAGACCTGGTGGATTTTGCTGACATATAAAAACTGGTTGAGCACCTCGTCCCTTTCTTCGTTTTCTTCTTTTTCCTGGGCGAAAAAGGGCCAGAAGATGGAAACCTTTTCCCGCTGGTCCACCCTGCGGTAGGCGATGAGGGGCCAGAGCTTGACGGCTTCGGCGTTTTCCCCGCGGGCCACCTGAAAGAAAGGCCAGGGGAGATCGATCTGAAAATAATTAAACCGTTCTTCCCGGTAAAAATTGAAAAAAGGCCAGAGGACGATGGTTTTAGCCTCGTGGGGGCTTTTCTCGGAAAGGTAAAAGGGGAAGAGATAAAAATAGGTTTTGGGATTTTCCGTGTCCAAGTTCCGCTGTTGATAATGCCCGATGGGCCACAGGAAAAAGATTTTCCGGTAAGCCCCTTCCCCTTCCTGTTTTTCCTGCCCAAAGAGGGGCCAGAGCCGGAACCCGCTGCGCTGTCCGCCCTCGGACAGGGAAAAAATCGGCCAGAAGAAATGAACGGTGCGGTTTTCCCCTTCTTGGATCCAGGTATGGAAAGGCCAGAGGACAAAACCGATTTCATCACGGGCGAAACGGTCCCGGAACACCCCGCCTAAGGGAAACAGGCCGCCATAGGACTCCCCCTTTTTGTCCTTTCCCCAGAAAAGGGGGAAAAAATCCACGTTTTCATTTTTAATTTCTTCCGTTTGCTCCGCTTCCCTGGCCGGTTTGAAAGAGGAATAAAAGGGGATGAAGCGGTAAAGTTTTCCTTCAGGGGTCTTTTTGTAGCGGCCCAGGGGATAGAGGTACTCCAGTTCCTCGGTTTGCTCCTCCTGGTTCAGGCGATAGGAAAAAAAAGGACGAAAGGTCCACTCCCGTTCTTTGGGACTCTCGTACTGGGAATAAAAAGGTCCGGCGGCATCGAGGCGGCGGCTTTGCTGTTCCGGGTCGGTCTGGATGTGAAAGAAAGGGGAGACGTTTTCCGGCCCCAGGGTCGGAGAAAGATGAGCGCAGGAGGCGGAAAAGAGGAGTAAAGAGCAAAAAAATAAGAAGGCGAAGAACCGGCCGCAGCGGGATAATACTATATTTATTTGTTCGGTGTTCGGTGTTCGGCGGTCGGCGTTCATTGACTCCCAAAATTCTGCTTATATTCTA